>JBPCWG010000058.1:0-5864 GCA_051009705.1 Methyloligellaceae bacterium
CTGGACCGGTTGCGTAAGAAGTTTTATCCGAAAATGATCAAGACCGTTGACGCCGAGGCCTTTGTCCTGGTGTCCAATCCGGTTGTCGGCAAGAGCCTGGAAATTCAGAAACTGGCCAAGGAAATCGCCGGTGTCGATACGCTTGATGCGTTTATGAAAAAATTCAAAATGCGTTATTCCGGAGGATCGTTCATGCCAGACGCCACCAAAAACGAAGGCGATTCAAAACCCGGGTCTCTCGGATAGGAATCCATTCCTCCGTTCAGTTGCGATATTTTCAGAGAAAAAACTTTTTGCTGAATTGAAGCAGGAGCTTCGCTACAACCCGTAGCTTTGCACGAGACTGCCAGCAACCAGATGCCAGCCGTCAACGAGCACGAAAAATATCAGCTTAAACGGCAGCGAGATGATGATCGGTGGCAGCATCATCATACCCATGGACATGAGGACCGAGGCGACCACCATATCGATGACGATAAAAGGCACGAACAGAAGAAATCCGATTTCAAAAGCCCGTCGGAGTTCAGAGATCATAAACGCCGGTACGAGTACCTGAAGTGGTACATCAGTCGGTTTTTCGATCTTGTCTTCTTCTGCCATCTGCATAAACAGACTCAAATCCTTCTCCCGCACATGAGCAAGCATGAACGTCTTGAAGGGCTGGGCCGCGGCTTCGAACGCTGCGGGTAGTTCTATCTGGCTTTCAATCAGCGGCTTGACACCGGCCTCATAGGATTTCTGAAAGACCGGGGTCATGACAAATCCAGTCAGGAACAAGGCGAGGCTGACGACAACTGCATTAGGAGGCGATGCTTGAACCCCGATGGCCGTGCGTAATAGTGAAAGAACCACGACGATACGGGTAAATGACGTCACCATGATCAGGATCGACGGTGCCAGGGAAAGGATCGTAACCAGCGCGATCAATTGAATTGCTCTTTCCGTGACGCCGCTGCCCTCGCCAAAGCCGATGGTGACGTTTTGGGCGTCAGCCGTCGTGGCGGATGCCAGCAACAATGCGGCCAAGGCCGCGAGCCGGATTGCTAAACCGGATAATTGGAAACGATTAGAATTAGGTTTCGCCATGTTCAGGTGCACTCTCATGGTTGTGCACCTGGGAGCCTAGGCTTTCGCCGGCGCCACTACCGTTATGGACAGGCGAACCGGAAATACCGTTCTCGATCAATACGTCAACCGGTCCCCCGGTCATGATCAAATGCTCTCTGTCGTCTCTGCGAATCAGAAGGAGTTTGCGTCGTCCATCGACATTGGCTGTTTCCACCACGCCGATTCGTTTGCGCTCCTTGTTGCCGAAAAGACTAACGCTATTGCCCTCTGTACCCATCAAATAGTTCTTAAGGAACCAGGCACCTATTCCGATAAGCGCAATAACAAACAAAAATGAGCCGATATAGCTAAGTATTTCCATGATCTCGCCGCAATTGAGGTACGCTTCAGACTTATTTGACAATTGTGCCCATATCCGGACCTGATTTTGCACAACAGGTTCATTTTCCAGATAGGCAAGAATTGCCGCACCGCTGGTTAACAAAAACTTAAAGACCGACAACTTTGAAGCAAAAGTCGACTTTTTGTGATCCCATTGGCGATTATAACGCAGGTGCGCCGACAATTTAATGAGAAATTAACCCTAACACCGGCAAAGTTTTCCTAGCTGTGATGAATTTGCAGTTGCTTTCAACGCTGGTTTGTCTGAGAGGAGTGCAAGATGGCGTTTTCGGATCTCGGTATCCTGGGAATGTTGAAGACCAAGATGAAATGGCATCAGGCCCGCCAGAAAGTTCTGGCGGAAAATGTGGCCAACGCCGATACACCCAACTTCCGGGCCAAGGATCTGAAACAACCGGATTTCCGTCAGTCTCTTGAGCTGGCGCGGTCCAGCCCGATTTCCACGACAGCTACCCACCGCGTCCACTACGCGGAACAAGCCTCAGCGGAAGCAAAACAATCGTTCAACAACGCATCTTCAAAAGGCTGGGAAGTGACGCCAGCCGGCAACGCCGTTGTTCTGGAAGAAGAAATGATCAAGGTCTCTGAAAACCAGTTTGACTATCAGCTTGCCAGCACTATTTACGCCCGGTCACTCGGGTTGCTGCGAACAGCACTTGGCCGCAATGGATAAACAGGCGGGTATCGCAATTGATCGACGATCAAGATGCAAAGCTACGAGGTGGATAAAGGCATGGAATTACTGAAATCAATGAAAATTGCAGCCTCCGGACTGCGTGCTCAGAGCGGGCGGATGCGGGTTATTTCGGAAAACCTGGCGAACGCGGACTCGACCGCCACGCAAAAAGGCGGAGAACCCTACCGGCGCCGGATTTCAACTTTCAAGCAGATATTCGATCGCGAAATCAGTTCAACGGTCGTGTCCACCGGACGTATCAAAGCCGATATGAGCGAGTTTGGTTCGCGCTTTGATCCGGGACATCCGGCAGCCGATGACAAGGGATATGTGTTGACTCCCAATGTTAATACGCTGGTGGAGTCCATGGATATGCGCGAAGCGCAACGAAGTTATCAGGCGAATTTAAACGTCATTTCATCGACACGACGCATGCTCGCGAGGACACTGGATATATTGCGGGCTTAATTCGGGAATCCTCTACGGGGAGCGAACACATGAATTCAATTCAGGCAGCCAAGGCATATGCCAATGTCGCCGGTATCGGCAATCCGGCCCAGAACATTGGCACTGCCCAGAAGACAGAAAATACGGAAGGCGCTTTTTCCGAAGCGCTGAACCAGGCAATCGACAATGTTTCTGAAGTTGGCGCAAAAACCGAAGCAAAATCGCTGGAGCTTGCAACCGGCCAGACGGATATTGTTGATCTGGTGACGGCTGTGGCCGAAACCGAAGTCGCGGTCCAGACCATGGTGACCGTCCGGGACCGGGTGATTACCGCTTATCAGGACATTCTGAACATGCCGATCTAGCTCAGCATGCTTATCGAGATTCAAGATAATGTAACGACACAAAACCAATAAAGAGGAAACTCATGACAGGGGCAGAATTACTCGACATCGCGCGGGACGGGATTTGGACATTGATCAAAGTGTCCGGCCCGCCAATGATTGTCGGACTGTTTGTCGGCGTGGCCATTGCACTCTTTCAGGCTCTTACACAGATCCAGGAAATGACCCTGGTATTCGTGCCAAAGATATTGGCCATCTTTGTCTCACTGGGACTCGCTTTTCCGTTCATGGGCCAGGCCCTGGCCGGCTACATGTCGCGCCTGGCGGTGCATATTGCTGCCGGAGGCTGAATTCACCGGTCGCAGGAATTTGAATCCTAAAAATTCAGGTTTCAGAAATGAGGTGTGGCGTTGACTCTGACCCTTGATTTTCTGCCGCAATCGGCTTTTGCAGTATTGCTGATCTTCGCCCGTATCGGAACTCTGGCGATGGCGCTTCCAGGTATCGGTGACCGGACCGTGCCGTCGCGAATCCGTTTGGTTTTTGCCATGGCGACATCTCTGGTCCTCTTTCCCCTTGTCCAGGAATCCGCGCCGGATTTGCCCTCCGGACTTGTCGAGATGCTGACAGCAGTAATACGGGAAGTGATCCTTGGGGGTGTTCTCGGCATATCCGTACGGCTGATCATAAGCGGCATTCAGGTCGCCGGTGCCGTCATCGCTCTGCAGACGGGGCTGGGATTTGCCCAAAGTGTTGACCCCGCACAGGGCATACAAACCTCGCTGTTCGCTTCGTTTCTTTCGGTGCTCTCCGTGGCGGTCATTTTCGCCACCGATCTCCACCATTTGCTGCTTATCGCCATGCACGACAGCTATCAGCTTTTTCCTCTGGGCTATGTGGTTTCCCTCGGCGATTTTTCAAACCTAGCCCTGGATACATTGTCGGCAGCTTTTCGAATTGCCCTGCAATTGTCGGCGCCGTTTCTTGTATTTGGCCTGATATTTTACCTCGGGATAGGTATTCTTGCTCGCCTCATTCCCCAGGTGCAGATATTTTTTGTCGCCATGCCCGCCAACATTTTGCTTGGGTTCATCATCCTGATGCTGCTCATGAGCACGCTGATGCTGTGGTATCTCGATTATTTTGCAACCGCCATGCAACCCTTCCAGGTTTAAAATACTAAGGATCGTCGATGGCTGAGAATACCGAAGAGTACGAAAAGACCGAGGAACCGACCCAGAAAAAGCTTCAGGATGCGCGCGACAAAGGTGATGTGGTCAAGTCCCAGGAAGTTAATTCTTGGTTCATCATGCTTGCCGGCACCTTGTTCATAATTATCTTCGCCAAGGATGCGGCTATCTCGCTTGCAGGTTTTTTGAAAGCTTTTCTCTCCCACGGGCATCAGATCCCGACAGATTCAATGGCTCTGCGGGAAAGTTTTTCCGATATCAGTCTGACGATTTTGATTATCTTCGCCATCCCCATGATCATGTTGATTGTCGCTGGCCTGGCTGGAAACTTGGTGCAAACCGGGTTTGTATTTTCCCTGGATCCGGTGAAGCCGAAGCTTTCCAAGGTTTCGCCGCTCGCCGGATTTAAACGGTTGTTCTCGGCAACGAGCCTGATGAATTTCGTCAAGGGTATATTGAAGCTCCTTATTGTTTCGGCGATTATCAGCGTCATCGTCTGGCCGAACCGGGACAAGCTCGACGTCATTGTGTCTATGGATCCCGCGGCCTTGCTGCTCCTCACTCAGGAGATGGCTGTCAAGGTACTGATCGGGGTGCTGATGGTGCTGACACTGGTTGCCGGAATTGATTTTGCCTTCCAGCGTCACACCTGGTGGAAGAAGCAGCGCATGTCGATGAAAGAGATCCGTGACGAGTACAAACAGCTTGAGGGCGATCCCATGGTGCGCGCCAAACTCAGGCAAATCCGTATTGAGCGCGGCCGCAAACGCATGATGGCTCAGGTTCCGGAAGCGACGGTGGTGGTTACCAACCCGACGCACTTCTCGGTTGCCTTGAAATTTGAAACCGGCATGGAAGCGCCGGTTTGTGTGGCCAAGGGGCAGGACAATATTGCCTTGAAAATTCGTGAGATAGCGACTGATAACAATATTCCACTTGTTGAAAATCCACCATTGGCGCGAGCGCTTTACAGTAGTGTTGAGGTCGATGACGAAATCGATCCCGAGCATTACAAGGCGGTTGCCGAAGTTATCGGCTACGTCATGGGGCTTCGGCGCAAAAAGATCTGATCGAGTCATGCCCGATATTCATCTCACTCAGGTCTGTGCAGGGCTGGAAATGAAGCCTTGCCGATTTCAAATTTCGGGCTGATTTGAGTTGATTTTATTACGTATTTCGGGGCGTTGGCCCCAAAACAGGGAGTATGGCCGAAAAGGTCATATATGGGCGATAACAATGGGGTCTGAAACAATGAGAAATCGGCAGAAATAAGCCGGAAAAACCACCTCGAAGGCCCGAATCAGATAAGATGAAAACCATGAGTAAGATCGGATATCCCCTGCAGACGCTGGAGCGGACCAGAAGCTGGCTCGATTTCGAGAAGAATTCGCTGCTGGTGATTTTCTTTGTCTGCCTGATTGTGCTTGCTTCATTATCGATCGCGTTTCTGTCTCCGGAACAATCGGAGCCGGTCGTTTTGCTCATTCTGTCTATTCTGGCGATGATTGGCGTTTTCGGCGTCTTTGCCCTGGCTTTTGGAATCCTGCGATTTGGAGAACTGCAATCGCGGGAGCATAACCTCACATTCGCATTCGCCGAAGAGTTCATGGATGCCCTTGTCATCACCGATTCACTGGGAACGATTTTCTATGCCAATCGGGCTTATAAAAGGCTCGTGGGGCAGCAGGCGGATCTGCCGACGGTAGAGCAGATCTTTTCTGGCAATACGCAGATCTC
>JBPCWG010000059.1:0-27716 GCA_051009705.1 Methyloligellaceae bacterium
GGCGGGACATCAGCGAAAGGAAATCACTGTGGATGAATTCACTGTTCGTCCTGATCCCGAGAACGGACAATTGTCAGTCGATGTTGAGGGTATGGATCATAATGGCCAGCCCATATCCACGTCTGTCATTGTCGAAAAGCCGCTGACATTATTTCTTAATTCCCAGGAAATTGTCACGATGATGACCATTGGCGATTATCCTGACCTGCTCGGAGTCGGCTTCCTCCTCAATCAAAACATGTTGAATTCGGACGATGAAATCACTGGCATAGAATATGACGATGAATTAAACGTCATTGTTATCCGCACCGATCAAGAAACAAATTTCGAAGACAAATTGAAGAAAAAAGTTCGCACTTCCGGATGTGCCCAGGGCACGGTGTTCGGAGATCTGATGGAAGATATCTCTCAGATCGAACTTAGTCCGCAAGCGGAAGTTCGCACATCCTGGCTGTATAAATTACAGAACCAGATCAATCGGGAACCGAGTCTCTACCTGAAGGCCGGCGCTATTCACGGTTGTGTCCTGTGTCATCGGGACAAACCCCTGTTATATGTTGAGGATGTCGGCCGCCACAATGCGGTGGACAAAATTGCCGGCTACATGTTCCTCAATAAAATCGACCCCCATGATAAACTGTTCTATACAACCGGCCGCCTGACTTCCGAAATGATTATCAAGACTGTGAAAATGCAAATCCCTGTATTGATGTCCCGTTCCGGTTTTACTGCCTGGGGGGTTGAACTGGCGCGCGAATCCAATCTGACGCTGATTGGTCGAATGCGAGGAAAGCGGTTTATCGTCTTATCGGGCCAGGAGCGGGTGACATACGATATCGATCCTGAAACAGTCACGGAAGAGCCACGCAAACACGCTCGCAAAGGAAGCCTGTCCCCGGGTCCGCAAATTTAGTTTTTCGGACAACGAATCAATCATGATCAATCAATCACAAAAACCAGACGAATTCCTCGATGACAATGTTGTCGGATTACTGCTTGCAGGCGGTCAATCCCGCCGCATGGGCGGAGGTGACAAATGTCTTATGAATTTCGGCGACGGAACACTGCTCGATCATGTCGTGCGCCGACTAGAACCTCAAGTCGAGACGTGCATCCTGAATGCCAATGGCGATCCGGAACGGTTTTCCGAATTTGACCTTCCCGTCGTTGCTGATTCGGTTGAAGGTTTTGCTGGGCCCCTCGCCGGTATCTTATCGGGAATGATCTGGACCCGGAAAAACAGACCAGAGATCCGATGGATCGTCTCTATTGCGACTGACACGCCGTTCTTTCCCGATGACCTGGTTCAACAATTTCTGGAATCTGTACCTGCTTATCCGACAATTTGCCTCGCGGCCACGGCAGGTCGTCTCCATCCGGTGTTTGGCCTGTGGCCCACGGCACTGGCGGAAGATCTGGACAGTGCCCTGAGAACCGGTGTTCGCAAGGTTTTAGATTGGACGGACCAACACACAACCGAAGCTGTTGAGTTTCCACTGTTCAATCAAAGCGGGATTGAGATTGATCCCTTTTTTAATACCAATCGTCGCGAAGACCTTGCCAAAGCCAATGAATTTCAGCAGAAACTGGTGCTATGACTATACCGATTTTCAGTATCATTGGCTGGAAGAATTCCGGCAAAACCACTCTCATGGCACGCCTGGTGGAGGAATTTACCGCCAGAGGGCTCTCCGTATCCGCCATTAAACACGCGCATCACTCATTTGATATTGATCATCCGGAACGGGATACCTTCAAGCTAAGAGAAGCCGGTGCCCGGCAGATCGCCATCGCATCACCCCGACGATGGGCCCTGATGCACGAATTGAAAGATGAACCTGAGCCGCCTTTGGATGAAATCATTAGCCACTTTAGTGGGGCCGAGATTGTTCTTGTCGAAGGTTACAAAAGCAGCCAGATCCCGAAAATAGAAGCCCGAAGCAAACGATCCTTGACTCAGTCGCCCCTGGCCGGCGAATTTCCATCGGTTGTCGCTATCGCTTCGGACAAGGACCAGGAAGACAATGCACTGCCGCATTTTCAGATTGACGATATTCCCGGAATTGCCAATTTTATTTTGAGATATTTGAAGATCGAGACGGACCCATGAAACCCAGGCTTCTTGATGACTGCTTTCTGCACGACAAGGATCGATTGTTACATGAAGAAGCGCTGTCCATACTGAAACAGCGGATTTCGCCGATCGTCGGCACGGAAACTGTTCCGCTTGCGGAAGCTGGCGGCCGAATCCTGATGGAGGATATTCTTGCGCCCCGTCCGGTGCCCTGGCATACGAATGCTGCCGTGGACGGCTATGCGTTTGCCCATGACCATTACGATATGGAAAAGGGGAGCTCATTTGAACAATCCGCACGAATTGCGGCGGGACATAATATCAAAGGAGATGTTTCCAAGTCCCGAACAGCCCGAATTTTCACGGGTGCTGTGATGCCAGACATCTACGACACAGTGGTCATGCAGGAAGATGTTACTGTTGAAAGCAGAAACGGGACTACAATCATTTCATTTCCAGGCGGACTGAAAGCCGGTGCGAACTGCCGGCTTGCCGGGGAAGATCAGCAAACCGGCGACGTTGTAATGCGTGCAGGCACACGGCTGCGACCGCAAGACTTGGCAGGAATCGCTTCTACCGGATTTGACCAGATCCCATGTGCAAAACGTCTAAGAGTCGCGCTTTTCTCAACCGGTGATGAGCTTGTCCAACCCGGTAACGAGATTGCCCATGGCCAGGTCTATGACAGCAATGCACCGATGCTGCGTGGGCTGATCGAATCCACGGGCGCGACCTGCATTGACCTTGGTGTCCTTCCTGACGATGCGGACATTGTCCGGCAAAGTCTGCTCGAGGCTTCAAAAGAGCATGACCTCCTGCTGACGTCCGGCGGCGCCAGTCGTGGAGAAGAGGATCATGTGGTCGAAACGTTGAACGAATTGGGTCAGCTTCACATGTGGCAAATCGCGGTAAAACCGGGGCGGCCCATGTCATTTGGTCAGATTGATGGCTGCGCCTTTGCCGGTTTGCCTGGCAATCCGGTTGCCGTATTTGTTTGTTTTCTACTATTTGTGCGCCCGATAATTGTCCGACTTTCCGGAGGCGCGTGGCCGGAACCCAATCGCTACAAGCTTGCGGCGGGATTTCAGATCAACAAGAAGAAAACGGGAAGACGGGAATTCCTGCGTGCTGCAACAGAAATGGACGAGTCGGGAAATCTCAGGGTTCAGAAATTTACCCGAGACGGTTCTGGACTCATATCGAGTTTGCAATTTGCCGATGGATTGATTGAGCTGGATGAGGCAACTGCAGAAGTCAATATCGGCGATCCGGTCAGCTTTATCCCGCTGAGCGAATTCGGATTGATCACTTAAAAATTCATACTGACTGCAACTTTGTTAACTGCCGAACACTCAAAACACCCGATTCCACCCCTGTTCCGCTGTTCCAAACCTGTCGAAAATGGCCACATTTGAACCCTAATTCTTTCCTTGTTCTGGAAATAATAGTGTCTGCGGGACGGTTTACCCGCGTTCTGACTCTCAGGGTTCAGGATTAATTCAGTAGGCAACCGGAATAGTCCGGCCAGATATTTGTCGCGGGTATCAATTTTTTCATGCTTGAATTCCTCCAATATATCGCACGATCAATTGAGTTCGTGATAAATATCTTTCTTGTTTGCGTTCGTTTTTTTCTGAGATTGACAGAATATATTCCGCGTCTTCCCACGAGTATTCGGCTTATTGTCCTTCCCTTTGCCCTTTACTTTGTTTTCACTCTCGTCCTCGTCTATCCCTTTGCTTATGTCCGGGGTTGGACCGGGCAGGCCTGGTATTCGGAAAAACTGCGTTATGCCGAAGAGCGATGGCAGGCAACCGCACTCTATGATCGCCATGGAAATTTCGCCGGTACGTTTGATCCTCGCCTGGATTCCAAAATGGATGTCAACTACACCGGCAAGCCTATAGTTCTGGACAATGAAAATTACACGGCCGCACCCGACCACAAGTCGATTCCGGTACAGACTGTACCCGAACACTATTGGAATTGTGTCCGCTACCATGAAGATCGGTATATCGGTTCCTGGGTCAATCCATTTGGCATTGACCTCTATGGTGTGCTGAAAATCCCGTATTCCACACTGAAGCGTTCAATCGAAGCCGGGACACTCAGAATGGGGGTTGGCGGCTCAACCCTCTCCATGCAGCTTGTGCGGGCGAATTTCAAACTCATTCCCAGCCGCAAAGAAGGCATATCCGGTAAATTGTCTCGTAAACTTGTCGAATGGTGGCATGCCCCGGTTGTATATCGTTCGCTCACGCCACAGGGAAACCTGGAAATGATGCAGCGTTGGGTGTCCGATCATCTGCCGCTCGCGCAACGGACCGGCGGGCCGCCATTGTATGGCGTCGAACAGACAAGCCGTATCGTGTTTGGCAAACCGGCAAAAGATATGACAATCGCAGAGCAGTTTGTTCTGGCGGCAGCGGTTAACCATCCGATAATCTTGCTGAAAGGCGGAAAGAACCTAAATCGAATCCGCGTCGGTGCCTGGCAGCGATTGACACTCGAACGCGCCCATGCCTGTGCTGTAAACCTTGTGACTGATGGCACCCAGCAGATCGCAACAATTGAGGACCTGGACAAAATTGCCTCCGGCCCACCTGATCCCAAGGCGACGCCCCATTTCGACCCGACAATCGAAGCGTTTGCCCCCCGACATGTGGAACGCGCCCGGGCAAATCCCTTTCTGCGCGCGCATATTCTTGCACCTGCCGTCAGATATGGCGCCCGCAAGGAAATGGAGAATATATACGGATATGCTTGGCGCCAATATGTGCGCGGCGTCAATCTGACCCTGAATTTGTCCGATAATTTGAGCTTCCGGAACAAAGTTGAAAAAAGACTTGCAAAGCTTCAGACCAAATACGCGTCCCGTATCAATCCGGATTTTCATCTCGATGCAAAGAAGTCAAAATCATCAAAATTCGACAAGATCGCACCTGATATCGTTGTTGTCGCCGCAAACGAAAAGGGGCAGATCGTCCGCTATTACGACGCTGGCTACAACGCCTCCTATTACGGTTCGTGGAAAGCGTTTGACCGGGAGTCCGGCGCCTATGTACGAGAAAAAGAGAGCCGCGCCGTCGCCTCTATTGGTAAAATTCTTGCCGCCATCGCCCTGGCCAACCAGGGATCGGATAATCTGAACACTCTGTATCTCGACAGATTTGCTCCCGAACGCGGCCTGGAAACCTGCCGAAGGCGGGGGAAACTGCGCCGGGGCCGGAAGGCGGAAATTGTCTTTGCCTGCTCTCTCAGCCCGCCCCTCGAACATCGCATGGCAAAACTGGGCCAGTCTGGTGCCCGGACACTCATCCGCAAGCTCGGATACAATTTGCCGGTTAAGTACACAAATAATGATGCAACGCCACCGACTACCGCTATCGTCCGGGGATTAATCACCTCAAGCCCGCGAAATGTTCATCATACTGCGGGATTGATATTGGCTGCGCTCACGGGTCGGTCCCGCATTCCGCTCCCTGAGCCGACCCTGGTACGGCGGTTTGACCAGGACGGCGTAAACTCCATTTCCAGCGATAACAATGCTTCAACATCGGCGATTGTTCCAGCTTCCATCATTAGGGGGGCCAACAGATCCCGGCTGCTCTCATTTCTCTCAGCGCCTTTGTGCTATCAGCACAAAAACAACCGTTATGGAACCCTGAAGAGCCTCTCCGACTGGTGTCACAAGCGGCGGGCGGACGTCAAACTGCATTTCGCCAAGACCGGAACACAGGTGAACCTCGATCAGAATGCAACTGTCGATGTCTGGCTTACAGGCGGTATCCAGTTCAACAACGGTAAGGCCTACAGTTATGTGATTCTGGTCGGTACCGGAAATCCTGACCGTCCGTTTGGACAAAGACTGCATGCATCAGATATTGCAGCGCCGCTGGCCCGCGTCCTTCTTCGTGACCTGAAACGGGAAGCCACACTTGGACCGGTTGCACAGCTCAAGTCAAACAATAGAGCGCGCTAACCGGCGTACGCATTTGATTCGAAATCAAATTTGTCATTTCCACCTCAGTACTTTCAAAAGATCGTCCAACAAATTTAGGCCGAAAAGGGCCGCTTATTGGCCACGTTCCAAACGTAATCGTCACCTAGCTTTTTGCAACTGTAGTGGGTTTGAAACCAATGGTTGCAGCGTTTGCGTGCTCTTCCTCAGTCGGTTCATCAAATACATTTATCGCATTTTTGTTTGTACTTTCAGTGCCAGAGCTGAGTGGGGAGCATTGAACGAAAATTATGTTTAAACGTCAAAACAGTCAGGTAAATTCCAGGGACGGTATCGATCGAATACTCGATAGCGTAGAAGCAAACAGTCATCGCTGGAACAAGGCGAAACCCTTTTTTCCAACACTGACCAAGTTCCTCCTGATACTGGGACTTGGTTTTTTATCTTGGTTGGCAACTTATACCGGAATTCTCGAACTCATTATCGCCAATTCAGGCGACATGAGATTCAGCTATCGTATCGCCATAGCATTTGCCGTTGCGATGCTCATGCTGATGATTATCTACCTGCTGGATTCTCTATTCTCGCCTCTACGATGGTGGCTGCGGCTGCTTTATCTGACAGGCTATCTGTTTCTCACGCTCATTTCTGTGGGCTTTGGTTTTGGATTTTACTGGAAGTTCCTGGAATCCCGGGCGGAAGCGACCCGCTCGGCCGAGTCCGCTGTCGGTCAGGTCCAGACTTCCCTTCAAACCGGCCAAACCCGCCTTGAACAGTTGCTGACGACGCTCACAACCCTGACGGCACTTTCGAAGCAGAAGGCTGAACGGGAAAGAACAAAGGGCGGCACCTGTCCAAGCAGTCCACCCGGTGACGGTCCGCGCCGTCGATTGCGGGATGCTGATGCTAAAAACTTCCAGTTCGCCGGAGATTTTGTCGGACAGCGCGTGGGCACGGTGAAAGCCGATATTGAAGCCCTAAATCTCGACATGGCGAAGATTGTTTCCCGGGATTCTTCAACGGTCGATCCCGTTTCAGGTACAAGAAACAAATTCCTTCGCGGTATGAGCCGAAAACTCGACGGGACAATCGCCAGATTCAATGCCTTCAGAACCGATCCCCAGCTCAAACAGTTTCGGCAGAGTTTCGCGGAACGCTCCACTCGCACTGTTTTTAGCAATGGCAAAGGCGGAACATTCAGCTGTCCCGATCCGCAGCTACAGACAGCCTTGCGCGGTGTCGTGCGGGCAATCGACGAACTTCCGGATCTAAGCAAACCGCAAATCGCCGCTGTGGAAGGCTCGGAAGCCATTGTTGAAGCATTTCGCAGATTGACAACTACGACCATTGGTCTGATGTCGTTCAAACTGCCGCTAAGTCCTGATGAACTCCGTTCACTGCAGCAAAAGGCCGTGCAGAGCGTGAAAAATCCCGAACAGATTCAAACTCTGCAGGTTCAGGCGGGGCTGGGAGAACGCGACTACATCCCCTTGTTCATAGCCATATTTGTAGATTTATGCATTTTACTTGTCTCCATAAATCGCCCGGTAAACCGGCTTCAGGGCCTGGTTTCCGCGGCGCGTGAAGCCAGCAATGCCGAAGTACACCAGGTCCTGGATCATTTTCATCGGGTCCATCAGGGAAAGCGCAGTGAGCGACTGGATATTTTCCATGACGTAATGTTCGACAATAACTGGGGTGATCAGCTCATCGCAGTTCCATTGGACATCAAACCCGATGATGGCTCCGAGGAATACCAGGATAAGCTTATAAAAAGCCGCTACTTGTCCACATTGCTCGTCGCCCTTGAAGAAACCGGCCTGGTCGCGCGTAAACCAATGTTTCGGGCATCTTCGATCAAAAAGCAGCTGTCCAAAATCGATAGCCCTTATGCCCAATCTGAATCTTTCCGGGTCTATCGCTTTTCCAAAGGCGCCTGGTCGGCAATTGTATTAGATGACGTTCTCGGTGCCTCGGCCAAATTCAAAGGGCGCATTAGTGACAATGACCGGTACGCCGCCATCGATCACATGTTCGACACGTTTCACCAGGATTCTCCAAATCAGCAGAATGAACCAAACTTTGAAGACGATATTCGATCACCTGATCTGAAGTCCGATGCAACACCTGATTTGAATGAGGAGCGTGAACCCGACAGGACCGGATTTACCGCCCGTTATGACCGTCCGGAACCCGTATTCGAGGAACAAACCAGTTTTACCGAAGCCATAATTCCTGATGACGCTGCGGAAAATCATGCGGTGAAAATGGTTGACAGGGAAGAGGGGACATTCACCAAGCCTCCCGAACTGCCGGAAGACGATACCGGAAAACATGAAACTGAAATTAAGACAACGCTAGGGAATGAGCAGAATTCCGACAAAAAGCGCTTTAGTCTAGTCGAATCCAAATCCAGCCCTACCAAATCGGTTGACCGCATCTCCTCTGATGCGGAGACAGAAATTATCATTCTGGACTCTAAAGTAACAATGGAACCGAGCGGGTCTGCAAATGGTGTCAACGGCCGGGACAGCCAGTCCGATGATCATAGCGATACCCTCGGGAGCATCGATCTTGAGCCCGATATCCAGCCAGGCAAAGAATTCCTGCAAGGAAATCGTTATCTAGCCACTGAGCCAGAAGATGCGGAATTCGAATCCATCGAAGATCCAGAAGTCATACCGAACCAGCAGGTCGTTCGATTTCCACGGATAAATGATCAAGACCGGAAGGTTGAGAATACGGCACCCTCGCTTGGTGGTAAATTTGAACTACATCTGGAACTGGACGTAAATGACAATTCAGTTCCACAATTGAAAGGCAACACCCTAACCTCAAAGCTGGAACAGGATATTCTGGATCATGGGGACGACGTTGAGTGGCAGCGTCCGGAGGAGATCGAGATTTTCCAGGACCAGGACGAGCTGGAATATGAATGGGATCAACCGGATATTGAAAGCAAGAAAATTGCAGCGAGGTTTGCTGCCAAAAATGAGAAAAGTTAGAAGCTTTAGAATATCCAAAATGTAGAGTTCGTCTGATATATCAAAAAAATATTGTTGCTACGTACAATATTGACGCAAAACTCAAACATTTTTTAACCACCTGCCGATAATTTCTATCTACTTCAACCATCCACAAAATCAATGAAATGATTGAAGCTGAGGAAAAAACGATTCATGAGCTTCTCAACGGAATTGCAAAACAAGAACAATCAGGAACCACAAGATGCTCACGCCCATGATTTTGACCAGTTTATAAAGACATTTATTGATTCTTTTGATCAAACTGCGGCAGCTGCCATTTCCAGTTTTCAAATAGAACTCATCGCGACATCGCCTGAATCGGAAATTGCAAAGGCAATTGTCCGAAACTCCGAGGAACTTCTAAAAAGAGATTTAAAGGTGCGCGCAATCTTCGCCTTTGTCGAACCTAGTTGCTCACTTAATCCCTGGCTGGATGTTGGATCGGTGCTTTCTGATCCCCATTGGATTGACGATATTCGCTGGACCGAGAAGCCTGAACTCTTAGATGCACATGAACAAGTCATTCTCGGTCATTCGATGAGTTGGTCCGGCGATGCCTTGCGACGGCATTCGCAGGCGCCTTACATGCTCGACATATTTGAAAGCGATAGTGAGATCAAGGTACGCATGGGTCGACTGGCATTTGAATCTCTTTGGAAAGCCTGTTCCCCCATCTCAACATCTCTACGGCGCAAGCTCCTGGCGGAACAATCGCGATTAGACAGGATCGGCGATGACGAAGGCAAAGAAGACGTCTTCTTCAAGACCAATCTGTTCAATCAACGACTTCACTAAAAGCGGGATCAATTCATAATAGGTAAACACTTTTCCCCAATGAAAATATTGGAATGCCGAATGGATAATTTTTACTTGATTAGATTTTGTATTCTGGCACTGGCCATGTTCATGTTATCTCCGTCCGCAGATCTCAGAGCCAACGAGAACAATGCTGCTGAGGTTTCGTGTAAATCGAAACTAGTCGCCGTTGGCCGACCAAATCAAATCGAAACCATAGCCCAATTAAATGCGGTTGGTGCGTGGATAACTCGTGCGCGGAAAATTGGCGAGACATATGCCGAATGGCGTTATGCTGATAAGGCCCAAGTGAGCTGTGAAAAGAAGGGCAGTTCGGGATTCTACCTGTGCCGGGCTAGCGGCAAGCCCTGTCCTGCCAAATCTTCACAAAAACCGAGCTAGTACTGTTTGATCTTCGACCCTGATGTGGTTGAAGGCTGAATCCAGACCAATCAGCCGCTACAAGCGGCTTGTGCCTGGTGGCAGTCCAACGCATAGGTACAGCGCAATAAATTCTGCTTACTGCGATTTGCCATTGGGTCGCCGTGGATAACCGACTCCCTGACACAGAGGATTTCCTCCATAACGTCCGCCGCGAAATTCGTTGGCCTTTTAGGCATGACTTGTTATCAAGATACCAAATTGCTAACAAGTGACAAAGAAATCCTAAGGGGCTCCAAACATGACCGAGTTTACAACGTACAAGTCTACCGCAGCGCGATCTCATGGGGGAACGCGAAACCAGAATTCTGATATCAAAGTCATCGATATTCATGCCCATGTGCATGTCGAGGAAGCTGAAGCCATTGCGGGACCGCATGTGGACATGTCAGAGCAATCCTTTGTGAAGTTCTCGAACCCGGAATCCAATGCCGTCGGGATCAAGCAGAACGAGGACCGAATCCCTTACATGGTAGGGACGGAACATCGGTTTAACGAAATGGACAAGATGGGAGTCGACATTCAGGTCATACATCCCGTGCCATTGCAGTGTTTTTATTGGGTGCCGCCTGAAGTGGGACGAGACGCAAATCGTGCTGTAAATGAAGGTATCGCCAAGGAAGTCAGTGCCAACCCGGAAAGATTGATGGGATTCGGCACGATACCCATGCAGGACGTGAAGCTGGCAATTGCAGAACTCGAACATTGCGTGAATCATCTTGGCTTCAAAGGAGTTCAGCTATTAACAAGCGTCAACGGTGATGAAATCGCGGATCCCAGATTTGATCCTCTTTGGGCACGAATACAGGAACTGGATGCGGCAGTATTTCTCCATCCCAATGGATTTTCAGACGGTCAGAGATTTTCGAATCACTACTTCATCAACATCATCGGCAATCCCTTGGATACAACCGTTGCTGTCCACTACCTGATCTTCAACGGGGTATTGGAACGCTTCCCCAATCTTCGAATTTTGCTGCCTCATGGTGGTGGATATCTGGCTGCTTATTCCGGACGTATTGATCACGCCTGGGCGGCCCGCCCCGATTGTCGCGGTTCCATAAGCGAATTGCCGACCAATTATCTGAAAAAATTCATGGTTGATACGGTTGTATTCACGCCCCATCAGCTGAAATCACTGATTGATTTATTCGGTGCGGACAAGGTCATGCTCGGAACCGACTATCCTTACGATATGGCTGAATATGATCCCGTAGAGCATGTGCTGGAGACGGATGGATTATCCGCTTCAGAGCAGAACGCCATTATCGGAGGGACCGCGAAAACGTTCCTGAAGATTTAGAACCTCAGAAAAAACGCTGCGGCTGCACAACTATTTGTCAGAAGTGTCGGGAAGTATGCCAGCCATACTTTCCAATACAGCATTGACTGCAGCCGTATCTTCCTTGTTGCGCCCTTGCGCGCGGGCCGCTGAATACACGGGCTCGGACGCAGTGAACAAGGGCACAGGGCAATTCAGTTTCCTGGCAAAATCACAAATGAGTTGCAGGTCCTTGACGTAGATATCCATTTTCATGGTTGCCGGTTCATAAGTGCGATCAACCATCATTGGTCCGCGAATTTCCCACATTCTTGATGTCGCGGCACTATCGGCAATGACATCGAATGTTTGCTGAGCATCCAGACCTGCCATGCGGGCCAGAACCAAAGCTTCAGCGGTCGCCAAATTATTAATAGTTACGAGATGGTTGGCCACGAATTTCATTTTCATACCCGCACCAAACTCGCCGACATTATGTGTCCCACGGCCTATCGCATCAAAAATTGGCTGACACTTGTCGATAGCTTCTTTATCGCCACTGGCCAGGATGACCATGTCCTTGACGGCGGCCTGAGCCCCGGTCCCACTGAGGGGGCAATCCAGTATGATGACTCCGGCTTTGTCCAATTGTTCTTTGGCCGCCTGTTTTTCTTCGATGGGCAACGTGCCGCACTCAACAATAATCGTTCCTGGTGTACCCTCGACCGCAATGTCTTCCATAACGGCTTGAAAAGCACCGACACTCGGCAAGGAAGTAATCACGATGTCGGCTTCGCGCGCGACATCCCCGGGACCGGAAAGAAGAGAACCACCGGCTTCGGCAAAGGATTTCTGTGCTTCTTTGTCAGGATCAAAACCAACAACGTCAAAACCCGCCGAAATCAGATTTTTGGCCATGGCGCCGCCCATGATTCCAAGTCCGATAACACCAACTTTGTTCAATTCCGTATTCATGACTGTTCCTTGATTTTTTAGTAAATCTTTTCAAATGCTAATTTTTTGATTGCGAGTCAGAAAAGAAATCGGATCTCTCGGTTATGGAATCGCCTGGGAGTCACGCCACAATCGGGTATTCGATAGTGTCGCCAGGGGCGTGACCATCCCGGGATCGAACGGGATCGGATCTTCCCCAGACTGGATTTTTTGCGGCCAGTCTGGATCCGCGAGGGCTCCCTTGCCAATCGAAGCGAAATCCGCTTCCTGCAGCGCCAGAACGCGCTCGGCTTCATCCGGATCATGAAGTTTTCCATTTGCAATGATAACATGACCGGTATGTTGCCGCGCCAACCCCGCCAGACTGCGGTCCGTATCGAATACCGGAGCACATCCCAGATGCGCCGCGATATGGACAAACAAACCGTCGATTTCGCCCAGTTTTGAGAATATATAAGCGGCGTCTTCAGCACCACCGGGCCAGCTATAGGTGAGGTCGTTCACCTTTGTCTGAGAAATACGCACACCGACCGGGATTTCCGAAGGAATTCGAGCCCGAACTTCGGAAACCAGTTCCAGATGATACCGAAAACGATTTTCCAGGGAGCCCCCATATTCATCTGTGCGGCTGTTGGTATAGGTTGTCAGGAACTGGTCCGGTAAATATCCATTGGCACCATGAATTTCCACACCATGGAAACCCAGCTCGACAGCACGTGTGGCTGCATCTGCAAAATCCCTGATTGTCTCCTTGATTTCGGATTTGGTAATTTCTTTCGGAACCTGAAACGGACCCGACCCGTTATAGCGATCGATCTGTTCATTAATCGGACGGATGGCAGAAGGCGCGATCGATCCTTCTTTCCAATGATTGCCTTGGTTCACGGCCCCGGCATGAATGAGTTGCATAAAGACGGGAACATCGTTCTTGCGAAAAACATCGACAACCCCTGACCAGGACCGGGCCTGTTCGGCATCGGCAATTCCAGGCTGATTGATGTATCCCTGGCTATATTGCTTGTCCGTATATGTGGCTTCGGTGAATACCAGTCCCCAGCCGCCGCGGGCGAACGCCCTGTAATGGTCAACCATTTCATCTGTGACCAACCCGTCGTCCGTGGCACTTGTGCGTGTCATGGGCGCAACGATGGCCCTGTTGGCAAGCGTGACACTGCCGATTCTTCCGGGTTTAAACAGATTGGGATATTTTTGCGCAGGATCGGTCAATATATCAATTCATGCAAAATGGGTTAAGTGGACGGGCTCGGAAAAAGTCACTCAGGGTTTTTCATTTAGCAATGCTTCTGCCAATTCCAAGTTCTTGCTTCCTGACTGCTCCTGGGGATTCAGCCAAATCATCAGAATTTCGGCATCTCTGCGGCTGACGCTGACATATGTATGGTGCATGCGGCTGTCCAGATAGGTCGAATCCCCCGCTTTCAGCCGCACCGGCGCGTAGCAGTCCGTCAACACATCCACTTCACCCTTCAGAACATAGACAAACTCTTCGCCACCGTGGCTGACTTTGCTCTCATCGGATACCGGATACCTTGCCTTCACCCGCTCAATGAGCGGAGTCATGCTCTTCTGGGTCAGGTCCGCACAAAGAGGCCCCATGTCATAGCTCGGTGTTTCACGATATTCAACTTCATCGGCACGGGTCACTGCCAGGCGCGCCGAATTCATCTGTTTCTCATAGTTGGTGGCCACAAGCTCCGTTAAAGATATCTGCAGTCCCTCGGCGATCTTGATGAGGTTCGCAAATGTTGGGGACATCTTATTGTTTTCGATTTTCGAAAGTGCTGAGCTCGATATTCCCGTCTTTTCTGCGACTTCCATGAGTGTCAGACCGCGATCTCTTCGAATTTCACGCAGGCGATCACCTATTTCGATGGGAGCTGAAGAAGCCTCGACAGCAACGGGTTTTTTTTCTTTTACTTTCACCATGGTTCTAACTTTAAATCTCTAATTGTCTTGCTAAACGATTGGAAAACTTGCTCAGGTTAATTTTGCAGAGCGGCAAACATTTTCTGCGGTGTATGGCGGGAAAAAGCATCAAGCTCCAGACACTTTTGCTCGATTGCGCTGACAAGAGGCCACTGATCCAGTTCTAAGTCAAACACTCCCGCTGCCCGGGTCTGGGCGGTGAGAGCGATGTCAGCAAAGCTCGGTTGCTCTGTGAAACAATATGCCGAGCTCGCAGTTCGTTCCGAGAGCTTTTGCTCCATTGCATCCAGAGCCAGTTTGATCCAATTCTGCGCCCAATTACCAATGTCTTCGTCACCGGCATTGAAATTCTCCGCCAGATACTTGCGAATGCGCGGAACCGTTAATGGATGCGTATCAGCAATGGTGATGAACGAAAACGCCCGAATGCGCGCGCGCTCGAGAGGATCTCGGGGAAGCAGGGCCGGTTCCGGAAAAACTTCTTCAAGATACTCAAGTATAGCCATCGACTGTGACAGCATATTTTCACCAAACATCAACACAGGAACGTTTGCCTGGGCATTCATTTGCCGAAAAGACGGATCGAACTGATCGCCTTTGAGAAGATCCACAGAACTTTCTTCAAATGACTGTCCCTTCAGGGACAATCCAATACGTACGCGATAAGTTGCAATCGATCTCCAAAATCCGAAGAGCTTGAACTCTTGAGTCACGGCTAGTCCTTCTTGATAATCTACTCGGGCTCCTGACCGACTTGTTACGCGCGGTGCCAAGTGACCCTTTTAGATTGAATAAACAATATAATTCAGGGTCTTAGATGAAGTTCATTGTGTTCGATACGAATATTGGGAATATTCTAGCTGGCAAATGTCCCCTCATCTACGTTTTTCTAAATTATATCAATTTTTGATAATATGAAATTTATTTCTTTCATCGAAAAAAATCTCCCGTACCCGACACTTTACTCTTTTTCGAGTGTCTTGCACGGGAGAATTCATAAATCGCTTAATTCAATAGCTGGCACAAAGAGACTCAAAACCGCCTCAAGCGACTTTTTGTGCTTGTCCGCTGGCCGCCGATTTCACCGAGGCTTCCAGAACTGAAATACCATGAATGATTTCATCGTGGGTCACTGGAAATGGAACACCATCGGTAATCGAATCCGCAAAAGCTTCGAGCTCAGCTTTCAATGTATTGTATCCCGGCAGGTTCTCTGTTGCCGCGTCTCCTTCACGGGGAACCCACTCGAAATCTTCGAAAGTCGGTTTGCTGATCGTCGCGATCCCGTCACTTCCAATGACCGTAAACTGATATTTGAACGGTCCGACGAGTGAAGCGATGAACGACGCCGACATACCATTCTTCATTTTCATGAGTACTGAAGTCGAATCTTCGGTATCAATACTCACAACACGCTTCAGGCTTTGACAATAAACCTCTTCAACTTCGCCAAACAGGCCAATCATGGCATCGACCAGGTGTATTCCCAGCCCCGTGAAAGCACCGGCAGGGCTTTCGTCGGGACGCGCCCGCCAGCTTTCAGCCGGAGTCGCGAAACCGAGCGGTACGGTGAGTATGGCGTCGCAATGAATGAGCGTTCCCAGTTCGCCATTGTAAATTTTGTCTTTGATATTGCTCATAAAGGGATGAAAGCGGCGATTATGACCAATGCCCAGCACGACATTGGCATCATTGACCGCAGAAACCGCATTTTCCGCGGTTGCTTTTGTGAGCGTGAATGGTTTTTCGACAAATATATGCTTTCCGGCTTTTGCGGCTGCAATCACATGATCTTCATGTAGTGAATGTGGAATTACGGCCACGATCGCATCTACTGAATCATCCTTCAGCAGATCGTCGTATGTCGGAACCATTTCAATTCTTTTTTCACCCGTAAATTCAGCAACCTTGTCGGGATTGCGGACCATTCCTTTTGTAAACTTGACCTTGTCGCTTTGCCCCTGGACAGAATTAACGAGCATCTGTCCCCACCATCCAAGTCCGACTATTCCAGCATTTATCATTCAAATTCCTCCGTATATCCGATTATAGAATATCAGAACTCAAATATATCCTCCGCGCCGCCAAGGCTGCCCCGAGTGCAGATTCTATTTTCGACGATTAATGAGAATATGATCTCAACCAAGCGAAGGATAATTTATCTTGACGCGATTACTGCGATGACTAACTCGCTCTTCCTGCGAAATCAATAGAATTGAAGTGCTTTTTCGACTTTTAGGTGCTGTCGGACAATTCCGACGCGGCCTGGACACCCGCTGCCACGATCGACTGGTACCCTGTACAACGACACAAATTGCCCGAAATCGCCGTTCGGATGTCATTTTCCGTTGCACCGGGATTATCCCTGATAAAAGCAATCAGGGAAATAATCATTCCAGGCGTGCAAAATCCGCATTGCAATGCGTGATTTTCCCTGAATGCCCGTTGAACCGGATGTAGTTCTTCCCCATTGGCGATGCCCTCGATCGTTGTCACGTCTTTACCATCTGCCTGCACCGCAAGCATCAGGCACGATCGAACCGCCTCGCCGTCGACAAGTACTGTACAGGCGCCGCAAACGCCATGTTCACACCCCAGATGAGTTCCGGTCAGCCGAAGTTGCAGGCGCAGATAGTCACCGAGATGCATGCGCGTTTCGACCGTGTCCGTGTTGATCTCACCGTTGACCGTCACACTGATTTCGCGTGTATCACTCATGATGGCGTTGCTCCTCCAGCGCGCTCGGCGGCAGCTTCCAATGCTCTTCTGGTCATCACACCCGCCAGTCTCTTTCGATAATCGGATTCGATATAGGCGTCCGACATGGCTTCCTGTTCCTGCGCAATACCGGAGACGTGAGACAAATTCTCGGCATCAAGCGGTTTGCCCACCAGGTAGGATTCAGCATCGCTAAGCCGATAAGGAACCTGTTGCGCTCCTGCCAATACAATTGCAACATCTTGGACAATGTTGTTGTCCAGTCTCAGGAGAGCTCCGGCAGCGACAATTGCGAAATCTCCATGCCGTCTGGCATACTCCTGGAATCCATATCCGTAATCTCCGGACCACACGGGGATCTCAATCTTTACCAGAACTTCCTTTTCCTCCAGATTAGGCATCATGTAGGCCAAGGGCCACTCTGTCATGGAAATCTGTCGTTTACCTTCAGGCCCGTGAATCGTCAAATTTGCTTCGTAGAGCAAGCAGATTGAAGGCAATTCCGCAGAGGGATCCAAATGGCATAATGAGCCACCGATGGTACCTCGCGCCCGCGTTTGAAAATGCCCAACCCATTGGAGGGCATCGATCATTATGGGAAGTTTCGCGGCGATTACATCGCTTTTCATGAGCGCCGATTGGCGGGTCATCGAGCCGATCGCGACGGCATCTCCCTTGTCCTCGATACCCGAAAGATCCGTGATCTTGTTCAGGTCCACGATATGCTCAGGCTGAGCATAACGCATGTTCAACATCGGGACCAGTGACTGTCCCCCAGCCAGAACCTTGACATCTTCTACGGATCCCATGATGGCAACGAGTTCATCCAGAGAACCGGGATTGTGATAGGTAAAAGGTGCGGGTTTCATTGGCGCCTCATGAAATACTCTTCCGTCAACTTAATTTTAATACCAGCTTAATGGGCTTTTGAAAACATTCTGCGGAACATTGCAGCAATTGCGCGGAACAACAAACTGAACCCAGAAACTGACGATTGTGCTGCAGGCATGTCCTTGTTTTGCTGTTTTTTCGTATCCGCCGTCTTAACTTCCGACTGCGCCAATTGCTTGGAGAGATTGTCTGCAAAATCGGAAACAAGCTGGCGTGCGATCTCCTCAATAAGACCCGTCGCCCTGCCGTATTGAGCGATCGAACCGGCAAGATTGAGATCTGTATCCAGGTCTACACGGGTTGTGCCTGTCTCGGTTTCCGTCAACCGAAACTCGACCGTGGCATTCGCGCTACCCCGCCCCTTGGAATCATTTCCCTTGGCCTTAAGCTGTGCGGTTCTCTCTTCAGCGTTCACATCCGTGAGCTTTGCCTCACCGGCAAATTTCAACTGAACCGGACCGAGTTTGACGCCGGCATTGCCTTTATATTGATTTTCTCTGATCGTTTCGGTGAGCTCTGCACCGGGCAAACAGGGTGCAATTCGGGGAACATCAAGCAAGATCTGCCAGGCCTCTTCAGGCGACTTCGCGATATCAAAATTATTGTTGAGCTTCATGATATAGGATTTCGAGCCAGTTGTTCGTTATTGATCGATTGATAAATAATAACAGAGGCGGGCGGTCATGCCCATTAATTATTTCTTGGTCGCCAGAAATAGAGACATTTCAATCCTTGCTGAATATCTCTTTACCGCCGGCGATGAAGGCCGTGACGGCATTTTCGATCATCGCCGATTTTTCTTCCTGCGGCGGCAGGCGATAAATATATTTTCTGACGCCGTAGTAGATTATTCCTCCGTGCAGCGTCCAGACCAGTTCGAGTTCCTTTTTTCGCACACGCCTGGAATCGTTCGAATTCCCCATGGAATGGCGAAACTCCCGACAGATAGGTTTCAGCAGACGCTGTTCCACCAGCTTGCTGTACCATTCGTTAATCTCAACGCCCCTCAAACCGGAAAGCATGTAAATTCGCATCCACTCCTGGCTGAATATCGCGTCCGTGTAGGAGTTATAGAATTGCAGCAACCTGTCGGAGAAAGAGCGATTTCGGTCGACAAGGTTCGCTTCCCAGTCCGTTTGCCAGCGATTGAGATAGACATTCTCATATACGGCGCGGATCAGGTGCTCCTTGGTCGGGAAGTAGCGGTAGAGAAGCGGTTGTGTCACTCCGAGACGTCGTGCCAGCTCGCGGGTCCCGCCATCGAAACCGACTTCGGAAAAATACTCGATAGCCTCCTTGACGAAGTCCTGGCTTCGACGCTCGGGAGACATGCGGGTTCTTTTCGGCGCCGGCTTTTTCTTGCTCATCGCCGGCTGATCCGACTTTGCCCGGGATTTTTTTGTATTAGCAGTCAACGAATTCGATTTCTGTTCTTTTCAACCATATTTGCCATGATAGACGAATTGAACGGCTTGGTTGTATCATAAATTGAGATTGTTTAATAAAACTCTTTATTTATCGATCTATAAATAGCACAATCATGGCGATTGTAATCTGAAAACAATTTTGCGTGCTAACGCCTTTCAGATCGAAATGAAATTGGCAGATAAACCGGGCAAGTCGGACCCGTGAAAAACACAAACACGGGTGAATAGGAGGATATAGAGATGGACATAAACGTCAGTAAAGAAGCAATCTATGAAGCGGCTGAAAAACTTTCAAACTGGAACCGCTGGGGTCCGGACGATCAAATTGGGACACTCAACTTCATTACTCAGGAAGATATTGTCGCAGCGGCCGGCCTCGTAAAAAAAGGCAGAACTTTTGCTCTCGGACTTGCTCTGAACGAACCCATTCAAAGTGGTCTGTTTGGCGGTCGGTGGAACCCTATACACCAAATGCTGGCAACAGGAACCGATGCCGTCGCGGGGACCCAGGACGAATCACCGAATATCCGCTATGCTGATGATGCCGTAAATCTTCCCTGCCAGTGTTCCACCCAGTGGGATGCCCTTTCACACGTATTTCTCGACGAAAAAATGTATAATGGCTATGACGCCCGGCTGGTTGACACGACAGGCGCCAAGAAAAACGGTATCGAGCATACGCGAGATAAAATGGTCGGCCGCGGTGTTCTCCTCGACATTGCACGTCACAAAGGTGTTGACGATTTAGACGATGGCTACGCGATTACCATCGATGATCTCAATAGCTGTGCCGAAGCCCAGGGTGTTGAAATCAAGCGCGGCGACTTTGTTATTATCAGAACGGGTCATCAGGAACGCTGCCTGAACAAACGCGATTGGTCAGGCTATGCCGGTGGCGATGCTCCTGGACTTGCCTTTGAGACGTGCTACTGGATCCATGAGAAAGAAATTGCTGGAATCTGTGCCGATACCTGGGGATGTGAAGTTCGACCGAATGAAACTCCTGATGCCAATCAACCCTGGCACTGGGTTGTCATTCCCGCGATCGGCATTACAATGGGTGAAATATTTTATGTGAAAGAACTCGCAGAGGATTGTGCGGAAGACAAGGTTTACGAATTTTTCTTCTCGGCACCACCACTGCACCTTCCAGGAGGTTGCGGATCGCCGATCAATCCTCAAGCCATCAAGTAATCCGGAGAGGCTCAGTCTTTCTCTGACCAATTACGAAAAATACGAAGCGAATCATCCAGGACAGATTGATATACTGTCTCAATTCATAGCAAAAACCGTCAATAAACCAGATTTTGCGCGGGAGGATCAAAGAAATGGCAAAACCAAGCCGAAAAGTCATTATTTCATGTGCCGTGACCGGTGCGATACATACACCAACAATGTCGCCGCACTTACCCGTCAATCCAGATCAGATTGCAGAAAGCGCAATTGAAGCTGCCGAAGCCGGTGCGGCCATATTGCACTTACATGCCAGGGATCCGGAAAACGGCAAGCCAACTCAGGATCCGGAAGCCTTCGGAATGTTTCTCCCGCGCATTAAACAGGCAACAAATGCGGTTGTGAATATCACGACTGGCGGTAGTCCGTTTATGACGGTGGATGAGCGCCTGAAACCGGCTGCAACCTACAAGTCCGAAGTTGCATCATTGAATATGGGGTCCATCAATTTCGGACTTTATCCAATGCTTGCCCGGTTTAAGGAATTTAAACACGACTGGGAAGAACAGCATCTGGAAGGAACCAGGGACCTGGTATTCCGAAATTCTTTCATGGAAATAGAGAAAATTCTCGCCGTCGGCAAAGAAAATGGAACCCGATTTGAATTCGAATGCTATGATATTGCCCACCTGTACAATCTCGCCCACTTCAGGGATCGTGGACTTGTTCAGGAGCCCATGTTTATCCAAAGTGTCTTTGGCATTCTTGGCGGTATCGGCACCCATCCGGAAGACCTCATGCATATGAAACGAACAGCAGACCGCCTGTTTGGAGATTCTTATGTCTGGTCAATTCTAGGTGCGGGCCGGCACCAGATGCCACTCGCGACGGTTGGCGCAACTATGGGTGCCAATGTCCGGGTTGGCCTGGAAGATTCCTTGTGGATCTCACCGGGGGTGCTTGCCAAATCAAATGCCGAGCAAGTCACGAAAATGCGTCAGATCCTCGAAGGCCTCTCACTGGACATTGCAACACCTGATGACGCCCGGGAAATTCTGCAACTCAAAGGTGGCGATCAGGTCGCTTTTTAAAGGTCAGAATATTTCGGACGATGAGAATTTATCGCACATGAAGGGCCGTAGCACGAACAGATAATTTCGCTTCGGGCCTTCTTCTATTTCGGAATAAAGCAACGAAATTATTATTTTGCCATGGCAAAGGATTTCTTTTACTCAGTTTACTAGGACTCAGCCAGATCCTGTATTGTGTTCCAACGAACGAGACACACATCAGGATTTCGGTGCCAAACCCGGGAGGATTACTGGTGAAAGCACCTGACTTTTCATATACCCGCGCGAAATCTTTGGACGAAGCCATAACCCTGTTGAACGCCACTGATGTGGACAGCTCCCTGATTGCCGGAGGGCAAAGCCTGATGGCGATGCTCAATCTCAGGATCGCTTCAACAGATCATCTCGTTGACTTGAACGGGTTGACGGAACTTCGGGGTATCGAAGAGCGTGGGAACAATATTCGTATAGGTGCGCTGACGCGCCACTCGGAGATTGAAGGCTCGGCCCTCATTGCTGCCGAACTTCCCCTGGTGGCAGAGGCGATCCGGGAAGTTGCCCATGTGGCCATCCGCAATCGTGGAACTATCGGCGGCAGTCTCGCCCTCGCGGATCCGGCCGCAGAGCTTCCGGCCTGTATGATGGCGTACGAAGCGGATATTATTGTTGTCGGAACCCAGGGGGAAAAATCATACCCGGCGTCAGATTTTTTTCTCGGAGTATTTGAAACCGCATTGCAACCTGGCGAGGTGATAAAAGAGATCATTTTAAAAAAACGTGGCTCGGCGACAAATCACTGCGCTTTCGCTGAGCTAGCACGGCGGAAAGGCGACTATGCCATGGCGGGAATCGCGATTTCCACGACTGGAAGTCAACAGATCGAGTCTGCTAAGATTGTTGCATTTGGAGTTTCGGACAAGCCGGAATACGCTCCTCGGGCCGAACAGGCACTGGTTGGCTCGCCTTTGCCGATTTCCGATGAAAAGGCGAGTCAGGTCGCGGAAGCTGCATTCTCCGAGATCGAATTTGCCGGAGATGTTCACGCCTCCGCCCAAACAAAAGCCCATCTAACCAAAACACTGGTCCGGAGATCCCTCGCCAAACTCAGCGGGAAAGACAGCTAATGGAAAAGCAACGTACTGTTACTCTCACTATCAACGATGAAAAAATCACCGAGGATGTCGATGTACGATTGAATCTCGTCGATTTCATCCGTCAGAATGTCGGCCTGACCGGTTCCCATGTCGGTTGCGAACACGGTGTTTGCGGTGCTTGCACGCTACTTGTTAATGGCGAAATCGTTCGCGGATGCCTGATGCTGGCCGTACAGGCCGACAATTGCGTGGTAGAGACGATTGAAGGACTATCCGACGCCGGGAAACTCCAGGATTTACAGTCGGCATTTCTTAAGCACAATGCGGCGCAATGCGGTTTCTGCTCTCCGGGCATGCTGTTGACTGCACGGGAACTAGTAAAGAGCGGAAGTGCAACCAACCGAAAAGCCATTCGAGAATATATTTCCGGAAATTACTGTCGCTGCACCGGTTATCAGGCCATTGTCGATGCCATAGAGGAAGTCGCCCAATCAAGCGCGACAGAGGAGGATGCGAGATGAATGAACCTCTCTCATTTTTTGATCGCCCCAACAGCTATATCGGCAAGACAGTACCCCGCCCCAACGCCAAGCGGTTGTTGGAAGGCCGCGGACGCTTCGTCGATGACATTACGCTACCGCGGATGGTTCATGCCGCTTTCCTGCGATCACCCTATGCGCACGCGCGTATCGACAATATCGATATTTCCGAAGCCCTGAAGGTCGATGGTGTTGTCAGGATATTGACAGGTAAGGATATTATCGAACTTGTCGAACCTTTTGTTGGCGTTCTTAGCCATCTGGTTGGACTTCGTTCAGCACCACAACCAGCGGTCGCCGTGGATGTCGCCCGTTGGCAGGGAGAACCGGTGGTGATGATTATCGCCCAAACCCGGGCCCAGGCCGAAGATGCCGCCAATCTCATTGATGTGTCTTACACCCCCTTACCCGTTGCCGCGGATATGGAAAATGCGCTGGAAGAAGGGGAACCGGTGATTCACAGCGAGTTCGACAGCAATCTTGCCTGGCAGCGGGAAGTTGTCGCCGGTGATGTTGATAGCGAGTTCGCCAATCCCGAGAACACAGTCGTCGAAAGGACACTTCATTTCGGGCGTCACACAGGCGTGACTTTGGAACCCCGGACATGCTTGGCTCAGTTTGACCCTTCTGAAGATGTACTGACCGTTCATTACAGCGGTCAGGCCCCGCATATGATGCAGGTTATTTTCGCCAAACATTTGGGAATGGCGGAAGAAAACGTCAATGTCGTCGCTGGTGATGTTGGAGGATCATTCGGCATCAAAGTCCACACATATGGCGACGAAGTTGCCGTGGCGGCCGTCGCTAAGTTTTTGCGACGCCCCGTAAAATTTGTAGCCGATCGTCTTGAAAGCTTTCAATCTGACATTCACGCCCGTGATCACCGTGTTGACTGTCGAATGGCTGTCGATAGCGATGGCAAGATAAAGGCACTGGAATTTGATGATTTGACCGGCATCGGCCCTTACAGCGTTTACCCGCGAACATCGGCGATCGAGGCAAACCAGGTCCTGAATCTCACCGGAGCCCCCTACGACATCACCAACTACAAGGCGAATGCCAAGGTTGTATTCCAAAACAAGAATGTCATGTGCCAATACCGCGCTGTCGGGCATCCGGTGGCCATGGTTATCTCCGAAGCCCTGGTAGATGAGGCAGCGATAGCTATTAATATGGACCCGGTTGAGATTCGCCGGCGGAATATCATTCCCGATGATGCCTATCCGTTCACAAGTCCTACTGGTATGAGATTTGCCGATTTGTCCCATCAGCAGTGCCTGGAGAAACTCATCGACCTCATGGACTATGAGCAGCTACGGTTGGAACAGCAGTCCTTGCGTGACAAGCAAGTCTACCGGGGTATCGGTATTGTCAATATGGTCGAAGTCACCAATCCCAGCCCAATGTTCTACGGTGTTGGCGGCGCTCCCATTTCTGCCCAGGACGGCGCCGTCGTCCGGCTGGATGCTTCGGGTTCGGTACATATCGCTTCGAGCGTGACGGAACAGGGCCAGGGAACAGAAGCCATTCTCGCACAGGTCGTTGCCGATGCTGTTGGTGTCGATATTTCGCGGGTTAAAGTTACGACCGGTGACACCCGCGTCACGCCATATGGCGGCGGAACCTGGGCATCCCGGGCCGCCGGCATTGGCGGTGAAGCCGCCCTGCAGGCAGGCAAAGCGCTGCGCGTTCAAATTCTGGACGCCGCAGCAACAATTCTTCAAACCGATGCTGCGAGCATAGACGTTGAAAAAGGCGAGATCGTCGATAAGTCCAGCGGTGCGGCGCGCATTTCGCTGGCAGATCTCGGTCGCACGATCTACTACCGGGGCAACGAACTCCCCAATGACGTTCTTCCGGAACTCATTGCCAGTCGGCATTTTCGTGTCACCGACTACCCGTTTGTCTTTACCAATGGCGCCATGGCCACCTATCTTGAGGTCGATCCTGACACTGGTTTCATCGAACTCCTGGATTTTTGGGTCGTTGAAGATTGTGGCCGGGTTATCAATCCGAAGCTTGTCGACGAACAGATCCGGGGTGGCGTGGTCCAAGGAATTGGCGGCGCCCTTTATGAGCAATGCCTCTACTCCGACGAAGGCCAGCTACTGACAACGACCATGGCCGATTATTTAGTACCCATGGCCTATGAAATGCCGGACATAAAAGTGGATCATGTGGAAACACCCACAAGAACATCGGAGCTTGGGGCCAAGGGAGCTGGTGAAGCCGGAACCGGTGGCGCGCCCGCCGCTATCCTCAACGCGGTCAATGATGCGTTGAGACCCTTAAGCGCCCGGATCGACCATCAGCCAATATCGCCGGAACGCGTGCTCAAGGCACTTGGAAAAGTATAGACGCCAGTTGAGCGCATCCATTGATCGAGAATTCTCGATGCAGCCAGGTCGTACTCATGCAACCTGCTCGAGATACCAGTCGAGAATCTCTTCGCCTTTCATGAATGCTACGTCGGGCTTGGATTTAATATATTTGAGTAGCTCTTCCAGATATTTGATCCGGTGGGGTACGCCAGTAATGTATGGGTGCAGACTAATGGCCATGACGCGAGCACTTTCTTCCCCCTCGATATACAAGCGATCAAAATGATCTTTTCCGCGCTGGTAGATCATATCCGATGCATGTTCCTGCAGTGCCGAGATGGCGATATCGTTCACCTCAACCGTGTATGGAACGGAATATATCGGCCCATGGCGGGTCGACAACTGCACCGGCTGATCGTCCAATACCCAGTTCGCGACATACTCGATACCCACTTCCTTCAGAATATCCAGGGTTTCACCGGTTTCCGTCATCCCAGGACTCTCCCATCCCCGGGGTGGCTTGCCAGAGAAACTCTTGATGGCCTCATATGTCGCAGAAATGGATTGAAACTGATCCTGAACCTGATGCATGGGCCGCTGAATGTATCCGTGCCCCATGAATTCCCAGTCTGCTTCCAGGGCGGCCTCGGCAACTCGCGGGTAGGACTTACAAACACTTCCATTTACCGCCATGGTAGCCTTAATACCCGACTCGTTCAGAGCCTTGAGGAAACGCCAGAATCCCACTCTCATCCCGTACTCGTGCCAGGACCAGTTAGGAACATCGGGAATGAGAGGCTGGCCCATGGGTGGCGGCAATACGGTCCGGGGCATGGGGCGTTCGATGCTCCATTCCTCGACATTAACAATGACCCAAACGGCGACCCTGGCACCATCGGGAAGTTTCAGCGGCGGTCGATCTACGATCGCCGAATAGGGAATTCGATCAGTTAATTTTGACATATCAAGCTAGACTCCGGACCTGAGATGAGATTGAGGAGACTGTAATTCAGCTATTGACGCAATCGCAAGACGAATTCTCTAAATGATTTTCCAATATCTCCAGGCGAATCTTCCTGGGCATAGTGTTTGCCTTCTATGAGGACTTCCGTCTGGTTTTTCCATTGGCGACAATAGTCAACAGCAGGCCCGGTTAAACCGTGCCCCTGGGTGGTGTTCAAAAATAGCTTCGGCAAGTCTGTCCCAGACATGAATCGGCTATACTGATCTACCAGCTTGTGCACATTGGCGGGTTCGCCATCGAAAGGTATTTCCTGCGGCCAGACGAGGGTTGGCAGGCGCGAATCCCTATTTTTGTAGGGCTTTCTGTATTCGTCTTTTTCTTCGTCAGATAGATCTCGGATAATCCCCATTTCAAAAAGCAGTTTTTCGACAAACAAATTGTTATCCAACACTTCTTTCCCGCCGGTTTCGGTTCTGAAGTTCTTGAATACGGGAATGCGCTCTTCGGGCAGATCCGACCATTTCCTCGGCCGTACCATGGCTTCCATGTAGGCCACGCCTTGAATTTGTTCAGGGAAACGGCATATGCGGTGGAAGGTTAACGCCGCCCCCCAATCGTGTCCGAAGATGATAACCTCATCTGTCGCTCCGACCTCGTCAAACCAGTTGTCGAGGTATCCCGCATGAGTCTCAAATCGATAATCCCGGCTTTCCAATTTCCCGGAATCGCCCATACCCACGAGATCCGGGGCCAGACAGCGACCGAGATCCTGCACATGAGGTATGATGTTTCGCCAAAGATAGGACGACGTCGGATTACCGTGAAGAAAAACGATCGGTTGACCACTTCCAGCTTCCCGATAGGCCATCTCGGTGTCGAGAACGGCTACACTTTTTAATTCCTGTACTGCCAACTTAATACTTTCTACTGTTGAATCCGAAAGTCACGGACACCGAAACCGAGAACGAAATAACCCTTAACAAACAAGGTGTTTACGATGCAGATCCAGGGCATCCAACTCCTGCAGATATTCGAGTTCCTGGTCATTTTCCGCCGAGGC
>JBPCWG010000060.1:0-2943 GCA_051009705.1 Methyloligellaceae bacterium
AGTAAGTCCAGTGGCGGCACGATGAGTAAGTCGAAAAGCAGCTATTGATTCCCAGATCACACCTAAGTTTTTTTTCTAGTTTATGTTCCTCAAAAAATCGAGGACACATACGAAGTGTATCGCGTGCGTCTACACCCCGAAGTGAAACTCGGGGTGTAGATGCACATGGAATTCAGTGAATATTTTTCTGTGAGCGATGCCCATGCTTCCCATCAGCCATAGTGATACCTTCCAGGAAACCGCACCCGCTGCTGAAGACAGTCATTGCCAGCCTACGATTTAATTGTCGGTCCATCTTCAGGACGAAGGTGTTGCCTTTCGATCAAATTTCTTCCTCGCAAATGCATTAAAATCCGAATGTGGTACAATCTCGGGGAAAACTGGGAAACAAAAGAATGCTGCGATCGCTGGAAATTCTGGGAATTTTACTGTTTCGATTCAGGGCCATGCCCCGAGCCTGGGTGATTGTTTTGATTATCGTCAATTTGGGTTCACTTTTCTTTCTCGATACTCAATATGGACAGATCAATCTGCTGGCCGTCCTTGCAGGCATGATCGTTATGGTCGTTATCTACGCCAGACTGGGTTTTGTTCGGTTACTTGGCATCGGACATATTTTCTGGCTGCCTATGCTGGTCTGGTTTCTGTCGGACCTTCCCGACCAAGAGCATGATCCAATGCTCTTCTATTGGGTCTTATGTTTAATCCTGTTTAATTCGCTGTCTCTGGTGATTGACGCAATCGATGTCGTCAGGTTCGTGGGCGGCGATCGGAAACCTTACTATGTCTGGAGAGATGAAGGAAGTTTGAAGCAACAGCCTTGACCTCTTGAGCTCGTGAATTGTGTATTTGATCTGAGGTGATGTTGACTGCCTCGCCGTCTGAATTAGCGACGGAAATAATTCATTACAACGTAAAATTACCAGTTCAATGGGACTGGATGGAGATCCGTAGTATGGAGCCCAGGTTTTTCATATTTGCCTTATTCCTTCTTGCTTATGGCATAAGCGCAAATGACATTTCCACCTTCGCAGGGGGCAATCCATCGTTTTCCCAGGGACCGGCAGAAATGGTCGATATCAGTCTCAAAGACTGCGGCTGGCGTTCTCGCAAAAGTGCGACCGGAAAAATCAAATCTTTAGATGGAAAAGAGTGGATTGTACCGGCAGATACAAATTTTAATACCGCCCCTAAAGCAACCGACCTGTACAACCAATGTGGTGGTACCTTGTTGCGCCGGTTTGCTGACCTAAAAATAGAATCCTTGCCGCTGATCGAAGCCGGGGGCGATGAAACCTTTACGGCAATAATATTTGCTGACAATTATTTTGAGTTCTATGTGAATGGAAAACTTCTCGCGGTCGATGCGGTTCCGTTCACGCCATTCAATAGCAGTGTTATTCGTTTCAAGGCCAGGCGACCTTTTACGGTTGCCGTAATGGGCGTTGACTGGGAAGAGAATCTTGGTCTTGGTTCGGAACGCGGCCGGGGTGTTGATTACCATCCCGGGGATGCAGGTTTTGTCGCGACTATCAGGGATCAAAGCGGTAACACGGTGTCGATTACGGATGATAGCTGGCGGGCACAGACCTTTTATATCGCACCGTTAAAGGACCGTTCCTGTTTGAAAATTGGACGTCGGGTTCGTGACAGTTCGGCCTGTCAGGCAACAGGCGTAAGTGATGGCAATGCCTTCTTTGCGGCGCACTGGCAAGTCCCGGCAGATTGGTTCACCGTTGATTTTGACGATAGCCGTTGGCTCCAGGCAAGCGTGTTTACCAACGATGTTGTTGGTGTCAATAACAAACCCGCATTTATGAATTTTCGTGATCTGTTTGACAATCCCAAACTGGATGCCCAGTTCATATGGTCGTCAAACCTTGTGTTGGACAACCTGGTGCTCATGCGAAAAACCGTCGAATAATATTTGCCGTCGCTGGCTGCCGAACAATCATCAAGTTGATGGATATCCGGATTTGGACAACGAGCTGTCGAATTCATATGTCTCCGGATCGGACGCCCAAGGTAAACAATAGTATGCGATATTCTGGAATGTGATTCCGAAACCACTATGCGTCGGAGTTGATCTCCAAGTTGATCCAATCACGAAAGGCGATGGTTGCAGTGCTAACCGAGCTCGCAGTCGGATATACAACATAGAGGGCGCGCCCCGGTGACAGGGAGAGGTCAATAGGGGCCACCAATCGCTCCGAATCCAGATCGTCAATAGCAAGTACATTGTGTCCAAGGAGTATGCCGGCACCCTGTGCTGCAGCTTCCAGAGCGTGATCAGAGCTGTTGAAGCGCAATCCCCGTCGTACATCAACATTGGATAGTTCGGCCGCCGCGAACCAGTCAGACCAGGTTGGTGTATTTGGCAGATGGATCAGCATCTCATCGTGTATAAGAGGAACGCCGATCAGATCTGAAGGCTTGTCCAGCGGTCCATATTTCATTGCAAACTCAGGCGTACAAACGGGTATGAATTCGATGTCAATGAGATGTTCAATTGTAATTTCAGCATTACTTTCCTGTCCCAGAGGAAGATTGCGAATTGCAACATTGATTCCATCCATCCCAAATTCCGCAATCTTACTCGTTGATGTAATTCTTATGTCGATGTCCGGATGAAGACTGGAGAAACGATAGAGCCTGGGAGCCAGCCATTTAGCCGTAAAGCCAGGAGGTGTGCTGACGACAAGAATGTTAGAATTTTCCAGTTCCATCAGAGAGAGTAACGAGGTGCGAATTTGTGCAAAGCCGGACTGAAGTCCCGGGACCAGCATTTCGCCTTCTCTTGTCAGCTCAATTTTACGAACGTGTCTCTCGAACAGCTTAACGCCGAGAATTTTTTCCAACCCGCGGATCTGATGACTGAGCGCGCTGGCCGATACGTTGAGCTCGTCAGCGGCTTTCGCCATACTGAGATGGCGCGCCGCGGCT
>JBPCWG010000061.1:0-2944 GCA_051009705.1 Methyloligellaceae bacterium
ATCTCGATCAGGAAATTGACGCCTGGTATCTGGATGGTTTCGCCCCGGCGAAAAACACGGATATGTGGAATGCACAGCTCCTGGCTGAAATCTATGGGAAGACAGCTCCCGGGGGTACGTTCTCTACATTTACGGCCGCCGGCTGGGTACGGCGCAATTTGCAGGCCGCGGGGTTCACAGTTGAACGTGTCAAGGGATTCGGCCGAAAACGCGAGCGCCTCCAGGGGTATAAGCGGGCGAAAAAAGATGGGGTCAAACACCCTTGATCTCGCTCATTCTCGCAAAGGAAATTTTGAATGTTCAATCTTCAGCCCTACACTTCTCTTCCCTGTGCCCGGCACATTCGCACATATATTGGCGACCAACTCCTCGCTGACAGCAAACATGTGCGCCTTTATCTGGACGTTCCCGTACCTAAATATATCTTTCCCCAATCGGATGTGCGCATGGATCTGCTGGTTCCAAGTGAACACACAGTTTCCGATACTCTGCGAGGGAAACAAATCTTCTGGCATATTAAGAACAGCAACAATCTGATAGAAAACGGAGCTTTTACCTATACGATGAGCGATCCATCAGATGACCGGGATCATTCCAGCTATGTGACCTTTGTCTGGAATAAAATGGACCGCTGGTATGAGGAAGAAGTAGAAATATTTGTGCACGCCCGCAATCCGTATGTGCGTGTCGATACGGCGCTGAGTTCAAGACAATTAAGAATTGAAATTGACAATTTCACCCTGGCCGATACGGGGTCCCCGGTTCTGTTGTGGGAGACGGGTCTGCCGACGCGTTTTTATATTTCCCGCTCGGATATTGATATGAAACGCCTGATCCCGTCCCAGACCCGTACCCGTTGTCCCTACAAGGGGATTGCCGACACATTTCACATACAGCTGGATGATCATCGTATCGAAGATTGTGCCTGGATATACAAGGACCCCCTGCCTGCGTGTGCGCAAATCCGTGACAAGATTTGTTTTTACAATGAAGTCGTCGATATTTTTGATGGCGGAATCCAACAACCCCAACCAAATACCCAATTCAAATGAGTCGGTCCCAGTATATCTGTTACATTGGCTGAGGAAGGGCCTTAAATTACAAACAGGAACAGAAAAAGACCTATTAGTAGTGCCAGAGCCAGGACGACATCTCGATCCCAAGTCAGATATTCAAGTGTCAACAGGGACGTATTGTCCAGATCAGAATCTGAATCAGAAGGGGTTGAGAAGTCTATTGAGTGAGATAATCGTTGTTTCATGTTTCCAATGCCAGAATCACTTTCCACAAATTCGATTATTGTTGTATTGCACTCACAATTGTTTAAGAGTTTGTTAATTCTGACGCAGCCTGACGAAGCGGCAACCGGTATCACGGCCACAGGATCGCTGTTTTTTGCACCTAAGAGTGACTAATAAGACTTAGATTCCGGGTATTTAGTTAGGTTTGTTAAATTCGTTGTCTCGTCTAGCGGATGTTTTCTGTTATATTTACTTTCCAAACGGGTAATGAGAATTTTGATATCGGATCGTGGCAATGGCTGAAGAGAATGCAAAATCACAATTCTCATTTCAAGAAGGTGACGAGGTTGTCTACCCCACCCATGGGGTTGGAAAAATCCAGGCCATAGAAAAACAGAGTGTGGGCGGCATTGAGATGGAACTGATTATTGTCCATCTCGAAAATGAAAAGCTGAAACTCAGTATTCCTCAGGCTAAAGTCGCCTCAGTCGGTCTTCGGCCTTTATCGGATCAGCCAACAATCGATAGAGCCATGGCGACGCTCAAAAAGCGTCCAAGACATTCAAAACTGCAGTGGAACAGACAATCCCAGGCCTATGAGGAAAAAATCCACTCCGGCGACCTGGTCTCCATTTCAGAAGTCGCCCGTGATCTTTATTACCCCAACGATCAACTTGAGCGATCCTATGCGCGGAAAGAGCTTTTTGATACGGCTCTCAGCCGGTTGGTCGAAGAAATAGCTGCGATCAATGACGAAGATCCCGTGAACGTCGCAACGTCGCTTTCCGATATTCTGGAGAAAAGCTCCGAGGAACGAAACGCTCTGGACTAGGATCTGGTGGTGAATTTCAAACGGTTTGTCAATCCTCGTCGAGCATGTCCAGATTAAGGCGGTCAGCAAGCGAGACCGGCTTGGTATAGCTTCTGGATGTCAAATGATCGAGTTCGGTTGAGAGATCAATACTTCTTGACTGATGATACATGACACCTCCGAGTGGACCAGCTGCCGCTTCAAGATGCTGTTTGTCACATGTCGAAGCAATCGATAATGCGAGTTGATGAAGATGTCGCTTGTTGTAACAAAATGCTGCAAGACGAGCACGTTGCGGTTCGGGCAGGTCACTGGCGATATCCACCGCATGCCCTGGTGCCGACTGATGCATTTCTCCAAGTAATTCTTCGGATACAGGACATTGGTCCTCGTTCAATTTTGCATGTATTGGCATAAGTTGATCCCCACAATCATCGCCCATGCAAAGATTCTGCGCTTCAATCATTAATACGTTCTTAATTGAAATACAGTTGCAGCTTAGATGTGATGCAATTTGGCAATCACTGTCGTTCGATCACAACAAATTGGTACATATCGAACAAAGCAGTTCAAAGTTTCGCATTTGGTAGAGGGAACAGATGAGCAAGGCACAGGCGGGAAAAAATCGGAAAGAAATTTAAGTGGAAATATTGCCCTGCGATTTAGCTTTTTCAATCGATTTATAAATTTTCAAAATGTCATGGCCGATAGGTTCGAGCAAAAACATATCAGAGATGTGTTCGTAGTGTTTGCCGTCCTCACAATCAATGAAGTCCTCGGAACCCTCGATAGCCGTCTCGCAACCACAGTTCATCAGTTCTTCATTACAGCTTGGACAAAGCATTTATCATCTCCATATTTCCGTTTTTCGACCTCTCAAATATTTTCGTCA
>JBPCWG010000062.1:0-2734 GCA_051009705.1 Methyloligellaceae bacterium
ACGCCACTGGCGGCAACCCGGTGATGCTGGACGTTAACCTCCCGGACTTGTTTTAACATGAAGCTTGACTATTCGGAAAAATTCAACGAACTGTTGAAGGTTCTTCAGGGCGAACTCAAGGCGATAATTGAATCGTTCGCGAACGAAGACGGGAATTACGGCTTCGCCCTCGCCATTCCAGAAGATGCCGGGAGTGCATGCCTAATGTACGCAGTTGGGAATGAGTCCAAATTGGTCGGAGAACAAGCGGGGTCTCGCGTATGGCTGGACCGCCGATATTCTCCGGTGGAGTGGGTTGACGACTGGGCCGACCTTCCGCGATCGAACGATGTTCTGGAGAGGATTGTCGTCGATTTCGAGTCAAAAACGTCTGTCCCGAAAATGAATGACGCGGAATCCGATGAGGCTCATGATCAGTTCATTGCCGATTGCGCGAAAACCTGCATGGAGGCAATGCTGGCATGCGAGCGACAGAATCTATTTGGAAAAATCTGGTACAAGACATTGTTCATGTCAGATGATGAACACCCAATTTTGGTCGAGGCATTCCAGAAACTGAACAATGGAAGGGCACTCACAGAGGCTGCACCACTCTTTGATTTTCAGTAGAAAATGATTTCAGATACCCTTGGGAGGATAACAATGCGATGGACCGAAACGGGTTTGGCCGTCGCGTTGGGCTTTTAAAAAACCGTTGGTAATTTACGATGACTGGCCCGCTCGGTATCTTTGACGTTATGCCGCTCTGGCAGCTCACCCGAACCCCAACTGTCAACTCAATCAGGAGCGCCACAAATGAAAGACATCCCCGGGATCGATGAAAACGGCAATCCTAAGAATGGACCCTTTAAACTGTTCTTCAAGAACGGCCTTGTCTCTTGTCAGGGTGAATTCGACAACGGAAAAAAATCAGGAAAGTGGAAGTACTTTCTCAATAATGGCCAAATGCAGTCATCCGGCAGCTTCAAGGACGGAAAGATTGTTGGTCGGTGGAAATGGTTCTACAAGACTGGCGAAACACGGGGGACGGGCGGCTTCGACGATGAAGAGCAGAAGCACGGTGCATGGAAGCGATACCATGCCAACGGCCAACTCTGGGACGAAGGTCGCTTCGAACACGGCAAGAAGAAGGGCATTTGGAAGGTTTACGATGAGGCGGGCGAGCTCCTAAAGACGCAAACGTTCAAATAGATGAGTGGGCGCTTGATGAATTGGAGAACGTCTGAAACGTAAACTTTCCCCGGATTTGGCGGATAACAATACGATGCACACGAAGCGGCCTTGCAGTTTGGATTGTGGGTTCCAATGCCTTAGACTTGGGTTGAGCGGTAACGTAGCCGCTCGGTGATCGTTGTCGTTATCTGCCTAAAGCCTATGCACGACGCTGAGATTGCATCGCATGAACTGACTGGATACACCGACGCGATTCGCAGGGTATCGCGTCCATGTCTCGTTGGCACCCCTTGCAACCAGGAACGCGCATCATACTTCGGCGGCATGCCACATGTTCCGCCCAATTTTGACTGGCCAACAAAAGATGGCCATCCACTCGCCTTCGTTGGACAAATCCACTCACGGGACATTGACCTCGTGCCATCTGATGATGGTGACCTGCTGTTCTTTTACGACAACCGGCACTGGGGATACAAACCCAAAGACATCGGCCACGCGATTGTGACTCATATCCCCGCGGGGATTAATCGCCATCAGTCGGACTTGCCGACACGGACTGTTTCTGGGTTTTTCGGTTTGACGAAAGAGAGCGTCAGTCCCAAACGCTATGAACGGGTAAACGTACGCTTTGAAACCTCTACCAGTTATCCATGGTACGAACGCGAGTTGCTGACATTCTCTGACGACGTTGCCGATGAACGCTACACCGAATTTTGCTGTTCCATTCGTCCAGATATCCAGATTGGTGGTTATCCTTCACCCGTTCAATCCGATTTCATGGAACGAGATTGTATAAATGCATTCAACATTGGTGATATTGATGACTGGGTGTTGCTCCTTCAACTTTTCGAGGTCGGTGATATGATGTGGGGCGATGCCGGTGCGCTTTATTGGTTCATCCATCAAGACGACCTGCGAACCATGCGGTTCGATCGCGTTTGGATGGTGTCGCAATGCCACTAAACGGCAGATTACAATGTGATGCACGCGAAGCCGGACTTGCGTGTGGTTTTGAAAAGGATGATCGCTGGTTCCGGCTCGGTGATCACGGACGTTATGCCGCCGACTTTACCGATTCCCGTCCAATGTGGCCGACTGACCTAATGAACTCCCGAAGGGGAAGCAATGCGAAAAACATTTGTCCACGGCGTTGGTGGTGTCCTCAGCGCTGATATCGCGGTGCCTGATCATGGGCGTGAACTCGATTTCTACTCGAAAATCCTCACGACCGGTGACGCCCCACTTTGGCGCGATGATCTGATGAACAACCTGGGCACACCCATAATTGGCCTCGGCGCTCGTACTCCCGAATACGACACGTTACCATTGCATTGGATGCCCCACTTTCAGGTCGCTGATGTTGCTGCCAGCGCTGCATGTGCGATTGACATGGGAGGCAAAGAACTCATGCACGGCAAGGACGATGATGGCCAAAGCCAATGGGCAGTTCTAGTCGATCCCGATGGGGCTGCGTTTGGAATTATTCCAGTTGCGCCTGTCGAATCAGACACCGCGCCGCAGGATGTGCGCCAAGGCTGTATCTCATGGCTCTCGCTGGCGG
>JBPCWG010000063.1:0-2575 GCA_051009705.1 Methyloligellaceae bacterium
AAGGGATCGAGGGCACCATCGAGGACCGACGAGGGGTTAGAGCTCTCAATGCCGGTTCTGAGGTCCTTGACCATCTGGTAAGGCTGGAGAACATAGGAGCGGATCTGGTGCCCCCAGCCTATGTCAGACTTTTCCGCCGCCTGAGCTTCGGCTTCCTCTTCGCGCTTTTTGAGTTCCTGTTCATACAGCCGGGCCCGCAGCATATCCCAGGCGGTTGCGCGATTCTTGTGCTGAGAACGTTCATTCTGACATTGCACGACGATCCCCGTCGGTTCGTGAGTGATACGCACGGCACTGTCCGTTGTGTTGACATGCTGTCCACCGGCTCCACTGGCCCGATACGTATCAATCCGGCAATCGCTTTCATCAATCTGGATATCTATCGTATCGTCGATAACCGGGTAGACCCAGACCGAGGCAAAACTCGTATGGCGACGTGAGTTGGAATCAAACGGGGATATGCGAACAAGACGATGAACGCCGGACTCCGTCTTCATCCAACCATAGGCATTGTGCCCCTTAAACAGAAGGGTTGCCGATTTGATGCCTGCTTCCTCGCCCGGGCTCACGCCGATGATTTCAGTTTTGAAACCACGGGAATCAGCCCAGCGCAGATACATACGCATCAGCATTTCGGCCCAGTCCTGACTTTCCGTTCCACCGGCACCAGCATGGATTTCCAGATAGCCGTCATTGCTGTCTGCCTCTCCCGACAACAAGGTTTCCACTTCCTTGCGCCGGGCCTCGCTCAAGAGCTCCTTGAGTGAATTTTCCGCCTCTTCAACAATTTCCGGATCGTTCTCTTCCTCACCGAGGGCGATCAGTTCAACGGCTTCGGTCGTTCCTTGGTCAAGAGCGATTGTGGATTGGATGGCATTTTCAAGTTGCTGCCGTTCGCGCATGACCGCCTGGGCCCGCTCCGCTTTGTTCCAAAGATCCGGATCTTCGGCCAGGGCGTTCAGTTCCTCGAGTCTTTTTTGAGCGTTATCCCAGTCAAAGATGCCTCCGTTGCAGAGAGAGAGACTGGCGAATTTCATCAACGATAGATTGTATATCGGCCCGCACGGTTAATAATCTCCAACATTTCTTAAATCGATTTGCTCTAAAGATGCACACTCGCTGGTTTGCAGCAAACTCCAAGCAAATGACATTCGGCAATGCCGATGAGCATATAGCCGACTGAAACGAATTTGTGAATTGGGAAAGTAAGAATACGATCCTGGCAACGCGTTCGCGCCTGTCTGCTTCAGTAAAGGCCGCCTGGCTCCGGTCTGTTCCAGTATTCCGGACCGTTTTGAACGCCTATGACATTGATATCGTCAGCCGGACCTGTTCCGGGCTTAAAGGCTTCCAGAATAGCGCCACGTCTCGAAGCTACTTGCTGTCCGGTTTTGGCATCCACGGGAATCAGATCAATGCCCGGAGGCACGCGGAAAGGTATGGGCTCTTTTTCGGAAAGTGCATGTTTCATGAAATCGGCAAATATGGGTGCTGCTAGACCGCCACCGGTTTCGCCCTTGCCCATGGGGCTGGGATTGTCAAATCCGATATAAACGCCAACGGTTAAGTCCGGGGTAAAACCGACAAACCAGGCGTCTTTTTCTTCGTTCGTGGTTCCGGTCTTACCGGCCAGAGGATGACGGACAATCTTTTTGATTTTCGCGCCAGTCCCGCGTTTGACCACGCCTTCCAGCATGGAAGTAATCTGGTATGCCGTATGGGGGTCGACGATCTGCCGCCGGTCGTCCGCGAGAAGTGGTTCCGGCTGTCCGTTCCAACCTTCGGCCTGACAATCCGGGCATTTCCTTATGTCGTGACGCCAGATGGTGCGGCCATACCGGTCCTGGATGCGATCAATAAGTGTTGCTCTAATAGTTTTACCGCCATTCGCGAGCATACTGTAGGCGCGGGTCATGCGCAGCAGCGTCGTCTCCCCTGCTCCCAGCGACATTGAGAGCACCGGAGACAGATTATCATAAATTCCAAATCGCCGGGCATATTCGGAAATCATCGGCATGCCCATATCCTGAGCCAGTCGAACAGTCATTAAATTGCGTGATTTCTCAAGACCAAGACGCAGGGTCGATGGCCCATAAAAACTCTTGCCGTAGTTCTTCGGTTTCCAGATGTCGCCATTGGCCTGGGGTATGGCAATTGGGCCGTCGAGGACGACACTTACAGGCGTGTATCCATTGTCCAGGGCAGCAGCGTAGACAAACGGTTTCAACGATGACCCGGGTTGGCGTCTGGCCTGTACCACACGATCAAACTCGCTTTCGTCAAAACTAAATCCGCCCACAAGCGCGTGCACACGTCCTGTGTGCGGATCCATCGCAATTATGCCGCCGCTCACTTCGGGGAACTGCATCAGCCGCCAGACCGGTTCTCCATCCGGCAGGACTTCGACAACTTTTTTCTTTTTCTTTTTATTTGCGTCCGGGTCTTCCTCGGGTCTGGGTGCAACATAAACGACATCGCCAACCTGAAGAAGCTGATCCACACCTGTCGGTACTTTGCCCCGCTTCTTAGGAGCTATATATTTCCGCGCCCATTTCACTTCCGACAGGGGAATGAT
>JBPCWG010000064.1:0-6896 GCA_051009705.1 Methyloligellaceae bacterium
GGCAGTCTCGTGCGAATGCGCATCGCCAATACGGATACGACCCGCATCCACAAGCTCTCAACCAGCGGCGGCAAGGGACGGATCATTGCCTGGGATGGACATCCCGTTGAGCAACACCTGCCGATGCCAACCCTGGAAACTCCCCTCGTTCTGGGTTCCGGACAGCGCGTCGATATTGCACTTCAAATGCCCGCCACCGAAGGAGAAGAGATTAAACTCGTTTCTGCGACTTCCCGAGGAGCCAGAGATATGACAAGCCTGCGTGCCGTGGGCACCAGTCTCGGACGCAAGCTGGCGGAACTCAAGCCTCTGCCCCGCAATCCATTGTCGGAACCGGACCTGGCCAACGCTGAGATCGTTGAGTTCCTGTTCGGCTGGTCACCCGATGGATCGCTTCCTGATAACGGCTTTTGCGGTACGCTGGGGCAGAACTTCTGGTCCATCAATCGTATTCCCTGGCCCGGCGATAATGCCAAAGGCACAGGCCCCCTAGCGACGCTCAAGCGCGGCAAAAGCTACATACTGAGATTGCGCAATGAAACGCCTAATCAGCATCCGATCCATCTGCACGGATTGGCGTTTAAACCGGTACGCTCCGACAAGCGCAGTATCGCACCCTACTGGACCGATACAATTTTGCTGCTGAAGAATGAGACCATTGATCTTGCACTCGTTGCGGACAATCCGGGAGACTGGGCCTTTCACTGCCACGTCATCGAGCACCAGAAAACCGGTCTCGCCGGCTATGTTCGTGTCACGTAAAGCGGCACATAGAAAATATTGTACGCGCATTGGGCTCTGAACGCCCCGGTATCACGGAGTTCAATCTGGTGTGCGACTATACTTCTGGTGTGCGATTATACTCTGGTGTGCAATTATACTAATGTCCTCCCCATACGCGCTTAAGGGACTAGACAATAACTCATCCCCCTTTAACTCATCCCTCTCTAACTCATCCCCCTCTAACTCATCCCCCCTCTTGCGAAGCATTTCATCCACTGACACGTGGGTTCATTTTGGACCAATCAGTGCACGGATATTCTTGATTGATTCAATTTCGGACGTTAGCATTGGAATTAACCGGATGGTTACATTGATAATCTCTGGTCCGTTTACAAATGTTCCAGTACTCCGAAGAAACAACATTGTTGAGTAGATTTAAATAATCGTTTTACGACAACAAAACAAACGGCTGCTCGACAATTTTCTCCTGTGTGTTCTGGATTAACTAGGGAGAAACAGATGATTGCCTTTAAGTCGAGACTTGTTTCGCGCTCAGCTTTCCTTGCCCTGACAGGACTAACAGCGCTTGGCGTCATGATCGCGCCAGCAACGGCACAAACGCTTCCCGGAGCGACCGTAGCCGAACGCGCCATAAACGGGGCCAAGGACTACATCAAAAATAATAACATGCAGAATCCAACCCAGCGCATGCTGCTGAACTCGCTGTTCCGGAACGCCATGCCTGATTTTATCAAGGAGTGGAAGGAACTGACAGGGGTCGAGATTATTACCGAGCCACTGGGTTACACGGATATTCCAAGTAAGATAATGGGTGAAGCCGTTGCCAAGACCGGCGCTTTTGATATTTTCAATGACTTTCCCTACACCCAACCTGATGCTGCGGGTGCCGGGGTCATTAAAGCCCTTGATGAGTACGCGGCAAAGGGTAAACCCGATTTTTCAGGTATCCCCAGCGCCTTTGTCGCCCAGCAAAAATATAACGGTAAACTTTACAGCATGGTCCTTGACGGGGATCACATAATGCTGGTTTTGCGTAAGGACATCGTCGAAAACCCGAAAGCCCGTGAAGAGTACAAGGCCAAATTCGGCAAGGAACCGGGTTGCCCGGACACTATGGCCGAATGGGAACAAATGGCTTCCTTTTTCCATACAAAAGCCGGGCAGACCCGTTGGGGCATAAAGTTCGACAAACCACTTTATGGTGCCATGGCCTATCGGTCAGTGAACTTTTCACATCGACATTTCCCCGCCTATTTCGGGGGTCTGCTGTTTGACAAGGATATGAATCCGAAGATCAATACTGAGCAGGGAATTAAGGCGATCAAAGCATTTTCCTCGATCGTCAAATACATGCCTGAAGATATTCAGGGTTGGGGAACACCGCAAATATATCCATTCTGGGGAAGCGGACAGGCGTTTTCCGTTATGTCGTTTCCATCGATATTCGGTTTTGCAAATGCAAATCCGAAAAGCACCGTTAAGGGCAAGCAAATTCCTTGTGTGATTCCGGCAACCACAGCAGGTGGCAAGTCGGTAAGGCGGGCAGCAGAAGCCGCCGGAACCGGCTACATGGTCAATAGCTATAGCAAGCATCCCGAACTCGCTTACTATTTTGTCCAGTGGATCACAAGTCCATCCGTAGGAGCCCGGGCGATTGCACATCCCAAAGGTTTCTGGGATCCCTATCGAACTCAGAACCTGAATGCTGCTGGTATCAAAAAGAAATTCGGCGATGAATTTCTGAAGGCAACCATGGAGAACGCCAAATATACCACGTCCCTCCTGTTTATCGACGGTCACTACGAGTACATGAAAATTCTCGATAACAATCTTGCCGAAGTCATGAACGGAAATGTGTCCGCGGAAGACGCAGCCAAGAAAGTTGAATCCGGCTGGAACAATGTTACCGAGGATATCGGACGCAAGGAACAAATCGAAATCTGGCGCAAGGGTGTCGATGACGGTTTGTATGTCGACACGTTCTAGGGAAATACGCTCTTGAGTTATATTTTCTCAAGAGAAAACTCCAAAATCCGGGCAGTTAAATTTCCTTAGGGATCTGCCCGGATCCCCGTCCAATCGCTTTGGAACATTTTTTACTCTGCTCAAGAAACCTATTTAAATGGCCGTCACCGGAAAAGACCACCTCATAACAGATGTTGCCACTGACAGAGCCAGATGGACAAAGCGTCTGTCAGTTTGGCTGGGTCAGGAGCGAATATTCCGCTGGATCCCGTTCGTTCTTGTTGAGGGGCTGTTTTTTCTGATCCTGATCATCCCGTTCGTCCTGACGATCTATATCAGCTTTCTGCGCTGGCGGGCGAACCGGCCTTTTGAACAGGCCTATTTGTCAGGACTACGGAATTACAAAGCTGTTCTTACAGACGAAGGTTTCTGGGAATCCCTGGGCCGCACTTTTTATTTTGCCGGTGCGGCCGTTATTTTTGAACTCGTGATTGGCTTTATTCTGGCCATGATGGTGCACCGGATCACTCGCGGCCGACGCCTCTATATCACCCTTTTTCTGATACCGATGATGGTCGTACCCGTTGTTGCCGGTTACAACTTTTCGATGATTTATCTGGACAGCGGTCCTCTCAACCAGCTCCTTTCACCGTTCCTCAATCTTTTCGACATCGATCCGCGCATTCGCTGGCTGTCGAATCCAATCGCTGCCCAGTGGGCGATAATTGTTGCTGATATCTGGCAGTGGACATCCCTGACTTTTCTCATCTTTCTGTCCGGCTTTACCTCTCTGCCTCCACAGCTGATAAACGCCGCGAGAATCATGGGCGCCAGCGCCTGGCAGACATTTCTCTGGGTCGAGCTGCCCCTGTTAAAACCGGCCATCGTTATTGCTGTCGTTATTCGTTCCATGGAGGCTCTCAAACTGTTTGATCCCGTTGTCCTTCTAACCTTTGGCGGACCGGGAACATCGACGCAGACAATTGCTTACTATCTCTGGGAACAAGTCTGGCAATTCAACAAATTCAGCTTTGGCGCTGCCGCTTCCGTGCTGCTGTTGTTCCTGTTTTCGTTCATCATATTCTTCGGCATTTACCTTATTTCACGCCAGGGAAACTCAAGCGCTCAAGGAGATGGACCATGAGTGACACCATTTCAAGCGAAGTGACCCGGTCAAGCGAAGAGACCCGGTCAAGAGAAGAGGCCCGGCTCAATTATCAAAAGGCGGAGCGCAAACGCCGGCGTGTCGCCATCATGCGCCACGTAATCCTAATTGTCTGGGCTCTGATCATCATGTTTCCGATTTACTGGATGATCCAGACCTCCTTCAAAGATGCCGGCGAATGGGTGACCTGGCCGCCGAACTGGATCCCCCAGGACCCAACGCTGAAAAACTATCAGCAGATTTTCGCTTCCAATGTCCAGGACACCGGCATTGCCCGGGATGCGACGGAGCAGCCGTTTAATATCTGGGGTGCCCTGCGGGACTCGGTAGTTATTTGTACGGTATCAGCATTGATCGCGTTGCTCATGGGTACATTCCTGGCTTATTCCATCTCCCGGTTCAATGTTGGCGGCGATCGATTCCGGCACAGCGTCCTAATCATTCGCATGATCCCGCCTATTGTGATCGCCATACCCCTGCTGATGTATTACGCGATCATGATCCCGCTGGCGACAGACACTGCTTTCGGTGTTCGCATCAGCCTGTTTGACACACGCATTGGGATGAGTCTGCTGTATATCGCTATCACGTTGCCATTTGTTATCTGGATGATGTTGAGTTTTATCGATGAGGTACCCTATTCCCTGGAACATGCAGCACGGATTATGGGCGCAGGACGTATGTATACTTTACGTCGAGTCGTCCTGCCCCTGGTAGCTTCCGGGATGGTCGTGACTTTTCTGTTCGTGTTCATTCTGAACTGGGCCGAGTTTCTACTGGCGTTGACAATGACGCATCCGGAGGTAACGACACTGCCTGTTCTTCTGAACAAGTTTCAAAGCGCCTCGGAAGGACGCCTCTATGGACCGCAGGCAGCGATCGGAACGATTATCACAATTCCCGTCGTCATTCTGGGCATACTGATACAGAAACATCTGATTAAAGGATTTAGTTTCGGCACGATCCGAAAATAACGAGACCGGTCAATCAAGGGAGCGGATATTGGCAAATATTGCACTCAATAAGGTGGTCAAGGAATTCGGCAAATTCACCGCCGTCAAGGGCATCGACCTGGAAATCAAAGAAAGCGAGTTTCTCATTCTCGTCGGACCGTCGGGATGCGGAAAAACGACAACACTGAACATGATCTCCGGACTTGAACGGCCGACGAGCGGAGAAATTATAATCGGCAACCGTGTTGTCAATGATATTGAACCCGGCGAACGGGGACTGGGCATGGTGTTTCAGGACCTCGCGCTCTTTCCCCATATGACCGTTTATGAAAATATCGCCTTTGGATTGCGGGTTAAGAAAACACCGGACAGTGAAATTAAGAAACGCGTCAACGCCGCCGCCGAGGCCGTGCATGTGACACCGTTGCTTGACAAACGGCCCGCCCAATGTTCCGGAGGCGAGTCCCAGCGCGTCGCCCTGGCACGGACGATTGTGAACGATCCCCAGGTCTTTCTCATGGACGAACCGCTTTCAAGTCTCGACGCCAAGCTTCGTGTCGATATGCGAACAGAAATTAAGGGCCTGCACGAACGGCTCAATGCGACATTCGTGTACGTCACCCATGACCAGGCCGAGGCCATGACGATGGCGGATCGGATTGTGGTGATGAATGGCGGTCGTATCGAACAGCTTGGGGAACCCCTGGAAATCTATAATGAACCGGCATCATTGTTCGTTGCCGGATTCTTTGGGGTTCCGACCATGAATTTTCTCGAGGGAAAAATAGAGAAATCCGATCGCGGCCTGACCTTCAAGAACAGCGAGATTGGCCATGATCTGGGTAAGTTCAATTCGGAAGAACTCGTCGACCGCAATGTCATCATGGGCGTCCGCAGCGAACATATCAGCCTGTCCGGTGGAGATCATGAGGGACAAGTCCGGCTTATCGAACCTCTCGGCGATGCCAGTCTCGTGTTTTTCGACTATGGCGGCAACAAGAACCTTGTCGCCAAGGTCGCGCCGGAATTGCGCTTCAAACCCGGACAATCAGTTCGCTTCGCATTCCAGACCGAGAAATGTCACGTGTTCGACGGAGCGAGTGAGCAGCGCTTGGAACTCCCCATGGAAAATCCTGTCGCGGAACCGACATAGTGCAATCTGTTCGCGTCGGAGGCCGTGAATACACCAAAATTCAGAGATCATCGAACACGAACACTTTTTTCCAATCTGAATTGGTATTCATAGACCTACGTCATCTGCCACCCCGGCAATTGAGGTTGCAATAGCATATGTCGGCGCAATAAGTTATGATCTTCTAAATTTGTCAATAACAAGAACTCGGCCCCTACGCCAGTCAGCAAACGAACCGGAATTCCAAACGACAAAAAGAGTCCCAAGGGAGGAATATATCTTATGAAAACCTTAAATTCCGTTTTCCTCAGCGCCGCATGTATCGCGGCCATGAGTTTTACCGCACCGTCCTGGGCGGGATTTTATGACGGCAAAGACGTCACGGTAATTGTCAATGCCGGTGCCGGCGGTGGTCTCACAAGAACAGGGCGGCTTGTCACGACCCATTTAAAAAAACATATGGGCGCAAATTCCAATATTATTATCAAGAACGTACCTGGCGGAGGCGGTGTCAAGGGCATGAACTTTATGGCCGAGAAGGCCAAGAAGGATGGTCTGACCCTGATGTGGGGGACGGCAAATCCCATGGCCAAACTGCTGGAACTGCCGGGCGTACGTTATGACCCCAAGGATTTTAACATCATCGCTGCCGGATCCACCACCTACATTTCCCTTATCAGGTCTGATGCCGGAGGCGGGATCAATTCCGGGGGGGATCTGTTGAAGTTAAAGAATCTGATCATTGGCGGCCGTAGCACTACGGATGGTCTGGGCATCTTCGCCCGCCTTCCCATGGCTGTTCTCGGTGTAAAATATCGCTATGTCCCCGGCTACAACGCCCAACCGAAATTAAACGCCGCCATTCGAGCGAAAGAAATTCAATCCCTGACCACCGGTCACCCGGGATATATTGCCTTTTATCTTGATACGCTGCTGA
>JBPCWG010000065.1:0-12394 GCA_051009705.1 Methyloligellaceae bacterium
GAGAAAGAGCCGTTCGGATGAATTACAAGAAACAGTTTTCCGAAGCTATAGCTGCGCTGCACGAGGAAGGTCGATATCGAGAATTTGCCGATATTCGTCGCCATTGTGGAAATTTCCCCGCAGCGAACCATTATCAATCAGATGAAATCCAAGAGATAAAAGTCTGGTGCAGCAATGATTATCTGGGCATGGGGCAGAACGAAAAAGTCCTTGCGGCCATGCATGCGGCCATCGATGAAGCCGGTGCTGGCTCCGGGGGAACACGCAATATTTCGGGTACGACACATTATCATGTGGAACTCGAAAAAGAACTCGCTGACCTCCATGGCAAGGAACGGGCTCTTCTGTTTACTTCTGGCTATATTGCCAATGACACAACACTGGCGACACTGGCCAATCTTCTCCCGGGAGTCACTATTTTTTCCGATGAATTAAATCATGCCTCGATGATTGACGGTATTCGTCATGGACGCGGACCGAAACGGGTTTGGAAACATAACGATATCGATGTTCTTGAAGCACAATTGCAGGAACTTGACCGTGATGCGCCCAAAATTATAGCTTTCGAGTCCGTCTATTCCATGGACGGCGATATTGCGCCGATGGCTGCCATTTGCGACCTGGCTGACAAATATAATGCTTTGACCTATCTCGACGAAGTCCATGCTGTCGGTCTATACGGCCAGCGCGGCGGCGGTATTGCCGAGCGGGATAATCTTGCTCATCGTATTGATATTATTGAAGGAACCCTGGCCAAGGGATTTGGTCTCATGGGTGGTTATATTGCCGCCGATGCAGTCATTGTCGACAGCATCCGTTCATATGCACCTGGCTTCATTTTCACGACTTCCCTGGCGCCGGCCATCGTCGCTGGAGCGCTTACCAGCGTTCGGCATCTGAAGTCCAGTAATGCCGAGCGGGAAAAGCACCAGGAACGGGCCCGAACGCTGAAACAGCGACTTAAGAACGCAGGGCTGCCGGTTTTGGATAACCCAAGCCATATCGTGCCGGTCATGGTTGGCGATCCAGTTTTGTGTAAAAATCTAACGGACGTGCTGATGAGCCGGTTCGGTATCTATCTGCAGCCGATAAATTATCCGACAGTCCCGCGGGGAGAGGAACGCATTCGTATAACCCCAAGCCCGCTTCATTCGGATGCGGATATGGACTATCTCGAGCATGCCCTAGTCGCTCTTTGGTCGGAGATGGATCTGGTAAAAGCTGCCTAAAAATGTGTAATATCAATTATTTAACGCCATTTTGATTGTGATATGGCCGGCAAAAGCAATGAAATCTACTTTGAGTTCATCCGCGTCGGTACGGCTGTAAAAGTGATCGCCGTCGATGCAAGTTCCGGCACGGAAGTATCCATTATGGGACCGGCCGCATCTCCACAGTCAGAGTTGCAGGCTGTCGCCCTTCAGAAACTCAAAAAACGAATGAAGGATTTGGGGATATCCTGAGACTCGCCGATAACTGGTGTGTACCCTCGGGATAAGTAGGAAGTCGTTCAAACAGGCTTGGCGAAGAACCGGCAGCTGTGCTATTTGAGCCCGGTCGGAAGCTGAATGAACCGCTACAGTCCGCGTCCACGGTGACCGCTGTCATGAGAAGCAGAAACTGGATGGCCTGAGAAACAGGTCTTTTACCAACAACAAGAGCTACAACTATAGGATGTCCCTCAATGTCTGTCATTGATGACCAAACTTCCGGTTCATCGCCTTTCTTTTCCCAATCCGTGGAAGAAAAAGATCCGGAATTGTTTCAGGCTCTCAAAGATGAACTGAAGCGCCAGAAAGAGGAAATCGAACTCATCGCGTCGGAGAACATCGTTTCCAAGGCCGTTCTCGAAGCCGTGGGATCTGTTCTCACCAATAAATATGCAGAAGGCTATCCGGGGCGCCGATATTATGGCGGATGTCAGTATGTCGATGTCGCGGAAGAACTGGCGATAGCGCGCGCAAAGCGGCTGTTCGGATGTGGTTTTGCCAATGTGCAGCCCAGTTCGGGATCCCAGGCCAATCAGGGAGCCATTATGGCCCTGATCAGACCCGGCGACACAATATTGGGAATGAGTCTCGCCGCCGGCGGTCATCTGACCCATGGGGCTGCGCCAAATCAGTCCGGTAAATGGTTTAACGCGGTTCAGTACGGTGTCCGCAGGGATGACGCGCAAATCGATTTCGACGAAGTCGAGAACCTGGCCAAGACCCACAAGCCGAAATTGATTATTGCCGGCGGCTCGGCCTATCCACGAGTCATCGATTTCGCTCGTTTCCGTCAGATAGCGGACAGCGTTGGCGCTTTGCTAATGGTCGATATGGCCCACTTTGCCGGGCTGGTCGCTGCCGGTGTTCACCCAAGTCCCATGGAACACGCCCATGTGGTCACCACCACAACCCATAAGACCCTGCGTGGTCCTCGCGGTGGCATGATACTCACCAATGATGAAGCGATTGCCAAAAAAGTAAATTCTGCAATTTTTCCCGGTATTCAGGGCGGCCCTCTGATGCATGTCATTGCAGGCAAGGCGGTAGCTTTTGGCGAAGCCCTGGACCCTAGTTTCAAGCTTTATTCACAGTCTGTCGTCGAAAATGCCCGTGCCCTCGGCGAAACTCTGAAACAGGGCGGGCTGGATCTGGTATCCGGCGGGACCGACACACACCTCATACTTGTCGATCTGCGCCCCAAGAGTCTGACCGGCAATGTTGCGGAAAAGGCGCTGGGCCGTGCCAACATTACCTGCAACAAGAACGGTGTGCCGTTTGATCCTGAAAAACCAATGGTAACATCCGGCGTCCGATTGGGATCACCTGCTGGTACGTCCCGCGGATTCGGAGTTAGTGAATTCCAGAAAGTCGGCGAATGGATCCTGGAGGTGCTGAACGGTGTCGTTACTGACGGCGCAGAAGGCAATGGTCAGATCGAAGCGGACGTCAAGAACAATGTTCTGGCACTTTGTCGCGAATTCCCGATCTACGAATCCTGATTCAGGCCTTTCAGACTAGGTCTGAACACAACCTGTTTGGTCTGTAAAAATTAAGGATGACGTGCATGCGATGTCCCTATTGCAGTTGTGAAAACACCCAAGTCAAGGATTCCCGTCCTTCCGAGGACAATACGGCCATTCGCCGGCGGCGCAGCTGTAACGACTGTGGAGGCCGGTTCACGACATTTGAGCGTATTCAACTCCGGGAATTGACCGTCCACAAAAGAAGCGGCCGCCGGGTACCCTTTGACCGGGACAAGCTCATACGATCCGTGCAGGTTGCTATGCGCAAGCGACCCGTGGAGTCGGAACGAATCGAGCGTATGGTTTCGGGTATTGTCCGGCGCCTGGAAAATACTGGCGAAGCAGAGGTTGATGCCAGCACTCTGGGTGAAATGGTCATGGACGGTTTGAAGGCCCTCGATGATGTCGCCTATGTACGTTTTGCTTCGGTATATAAGGATTTTCGGGAGGCGCGCGATTTCGAAGAATTGCTTGGGGAACTGGCCAATCCAGATGCAGTTCAGACTCGGGATATTCAAAAAATAGATGAATAATTTTCCCCTGCGCCACACGAGTTCATAATATAGTTTTGGGCAGTGGGGGCGAATGTCCCGAAAGAGTCCATGACAGATTACAACCAAAACCATATTGACCGACGCTATTTGAGCATGGCTCTTAAGCTGGCACGACGGGGACTGGGGAATACCGGCCCAAATCCTTCAGTCGGCGTTGTGATCGTTCAAGACAAGTCTGGACGATCCATTCCTGAGATCGTGGGGTTAGGCTGTACCCAACCCGGAGGTCGTCCCCACGCGGAAATAGTAGCCCTGACAAATGCAGGTGAGAATGCCAGGGGGGCGACCCTTTATGTGACGCTGGATCCCTGTACCCATCAAGGGAAAACACCTCCCTGTACAAAAGCGATTGAACAGGCGGGCATAGCCCGTGTCGTCAGTCTTGGGTTCGATCCAAATCCAAGGGTCGCGGAACAGAGTCAGCGGCTGATTGAAGCGGCTGAGATCACATTCTTGCGAATGGAGGGATCCCTCAAAGAAGCAGCGGAATGGGTTGTCCGGGGACATATCCAGGCGGTTCAGAATAAACGTCCTTGTTTTCAGCTCAAACTGGCCGTCGGCCAGGATAGGCGAGTTCCCCGGGGGACGGGAAAGCCGGTTTGGGTCACACCCCAGCTCGCCAGGTCCCATGGCCATTTGCTGCGTCTGGAAACCGATGCCATTCTTGTCGGCCGCCGGACGGTGCACGACGATGATCCAAGCCTCACCTGCCGTCTGCCCGGTCTTGTAGATCGATCTCCAATTAGAGTGGTGCTGGACAGTGAATTGCGTACGTCTGAGAATTCGACTCTCGTCAAAACCGCTTCCCGACATCCGCTTTGGATTTTCTGTTCCCTGACAGCACCAGCAGAACGGGAGAAAATCCTGAGGGAAGAGGGAGCAGATATTATCCGGGTAGCTACAAATAAAGCAGTCAAAGGGCTTGATCTTAACGACATTGCGGGCCATTTGTTGACCCGGAACGTGCGTCGGGTTCTCGTGGAAGGGGGACCTTATGTGGCGGAGGCTTTTTGCAAGGCTGAGCTGGCGGATGAAATCTTCATCTATCAGGGCCGGCAAAGGGTTGGAGCCGAGGGAATTAACCCGTTCGGCAGTGGAGGTGTAGCCGGTTTAGTGCAATCGTCACGCTTCAAAATGACTGAACGGTACATTGGCGAAACATTATTGCGACATTTTCGACGGGTCGACAGATAATCGATGTTTACTGGACTTATATCAGATGTGGGACGACTGGTACGATCCGATGCCGGGCGCTATTGGGTCGCCTGCCATTATCAATCGCAGACGATCGAAATCGGGGCTTCAATCGCGTTTGACGGCTGTTGTCTGACCGCAATTTCTGTCGAAACCGGAGAAGATGGAGAATGTCTGATTTCCGCAGATGTCTCGGAAGAAACTCTGCGCTGTACCAAGCTCGGCCTGTGGCGCACAGGTATTGAGATCAATTTGGAAAGGCCCTTGTCCATGGGTTCGGAGCTCGGCGGCCATGTGGTGACCGGACATGTGGATGGGGTCGCGGAAATCCTGTCCCGGACTCAGGAAGGGGCGTCTGTCCGTTTCAAGCTGAAATCACCCCCGGAACTCAGCCGTTTCATCGCCCCAAAGGGATCGGTGGCTCTCGACGGCACCTCATTGACCATTAATGACGTCTCAGGCGATGAGTTTGAAATTAATATCATTCCGCATACCCTCAAAAGTACGAACTGGGGTGTAAAAATGATTGGAGATCGAGTAAATCTTGAAGTCGATCTCCTGGCGAGATATGTCGCCCGGCTGCATGAAGCCGGAGATCAAACATGAACCGTAAATTGGGGATAGATTTGTCCGTAGTATCTCAAACTGAACCAGACAGCGTGTTTTCCTCCATAGAGGACGTTCTGGAAGATGCCAGAAATGGCAAGATGATCATTATCGTCGATGCTGAAGATCGCGAAAATGAAGGGGATCTGATCATATCGTCACAGATGGCGACCCCCGATGCAATTAATTTTATGGCCAAGCATGGACGCGGGCTGATCTGTCTGGCGCTGACACCCCAGCGGGTTCAGCAACTCGGACTGGAGCCCATGACCCAGCAGAACAGGGCGCGGATGAAAACGGCATTTACCGTGTCCATAGAAGCCCGGGAAGGCATCAGCACAGGGATTTCCGCCCATGACCGGGCGCGAACAATCGCTGTGGCAGTGGATCAGACACGGGGGGCGGAAGACATTGTTTCCCCGGGACATATTTTTCCCCTGATCGCGCGGGAAGGGGGCGTACTCGTGCGCGCCGGCCACACGGAAGCCGCCGTAGATATTGCCCGACTAGCGGGTCTTTATCCTTCCGGTGTCGTATGCGAGATCATGAATGATGACGGGACAATGGCGCGGCTGGATGATCTTATTCCATTTGCACAGAATCATGGGCTGAAGATCGGCACCATCGCCGATCTCATCGCCTATCGCAGAAAACACGATAGTATCGTTTCCATGACCCAGGAAACGACCATTGAGAGTGTATTCGGCGGCGAGTTTAAGCTGAAAATCTATTCCAATACCGTGGAGCCGGCCGAGCATGTGGCGCTCATCAAGGGTGACATCGACAATGGCGAGCCGGTGCCGGTTCGCATGCATGCGGCATCCGCCCTGACGGATATTCTCGGAATCGGAACCAAGGGACACAAGCGATCCCTGGTCCAGAAGTCCATGGAAATGATCGGTAAGGAAGGCCGCGGCGTAGTGGTCCTCATTCGTGATGTGCGATCCGATGCGGTTTCTTCAAAACTCGGTCTCGTCGAAGGCGAAGCACCGGCAAAAGAACGAAGACTGATCGAGATCGGAATTGGCGCTCAGATCTTGCTTGACCTGGGTGTCAGGGAAATGATCCTGATCACCAATTCTCCCTTGCCCAGGGTTGTTGGTCTCGATGCCTATGGTTTGACCATAAAGGAAGTACGGACAATTGAGTCCTGATCGATGAGCGCAATGTCCCAACCTCAAATTCTGATATTGATCGCTGATTATTATGAAGAGATATGCTCTCAACTGGAGACCGGCGCCTGTCGTGCCCTGGAACGCAAGGGGATTGGTTACAAGATCGAGAGGGTTCCGGGAGCCCTGGAAATTCCCACGGCTCTGGCACTAGCGATTAATGCCGATAAATTTTCCGGCGATAGCGCTTCCAGAGCTTTTTCGGGGTGCGTGGCGCTGGGCTGCGTTATCCGCGGCGAGACATCTCACTATGATATCGTCGCTAATCAGTCGGCCGGGTTTCTGTTGGAGTTGGCGACGAAACATGGCATACCCGTAGGGAATGGCATTCTCACAGTGGATAACCGGGACCAGGCGATCGAGCGCGCTCATCCTGATAAGCGCGATAAAGGTGGTGATGCTGCCCAAGCCTGTTTGGCCTTGATGGCGTTGTCGGATAGATTTGATGACACGTAATGCACCAACGTCAAGCCATAACCAGAACCGCAATAGTCAGAGCTATAAGATGATCGATGGATCCAAGAAACATTCGGCGCAGCTTCGCCGCCGACAGGCTCGATTGGCTGCTGTGCAGGCACTCTATCAAATGGATCTGGCGCAGACAAATTTGGAAGATGTCATCAGCGAGTTTTCAGAGTTCCGATTGAACAATGAGGCCGAAGATGAGCCGTTCCAGGCGGATGTGACATTTTTCAGGGATCTTCTTATTGGTGTTGTCAGATCCCAGCGAGATATTGATCCGATCATTGATGCCCGGCTTGCAGAAGGCTGGCACCTCGTGCGCATCGACAGCATTCTGCGCGCAATTCTCCGCTCCGCAGCTTATGAGCTGATGCACCGGGATGATGTTCCGGCAAAAGTTGTCATAAGTGAGTATATAGATGTGGCTCATGCCTTTTTCGAGGGCGATGAACCGCGGGTGGTCAATGGCGTTCTCGATAATCTGGCACGTCACGCCCGCACCGGGGAACTGCAGGAATCGCCTGAAGGTTAGATTCCTACGCGAAAACCTCAGACGTGGTGTTTTCCGAAGTTAGGTGAGTTGAGGTCTCATTGTGCCGTCACTGAGTGAAAAAGAAATAATTTATACCACCTTTGCCCCTCTTTCTCAGGGAACGACAACTGACCTGGGTCTGACGGATGATGCCGCTCTTTGGACACCGTCTCCTGATCAGGACTACGTGATCACCAAGGACAGCCTTGTTGCCGGCGTTCATTTTTTTGCCGACGACCCACCCCAAACCATCGGCTGGAAGTCCTTGGCCGTAAATTTATCGGACCTCGCTGCCAAGGGGGCAGCACCGGAATTTTATCTTCTGGCTATAGCCCTTCCCGACGAATTGCCAACGGACTGGATCCGGGAATTTGCTGCCGGCCTGAATACCCTGCAGGAAGAAGCCAAGTGTTTTCTGATTGGAGGCGATACAGTGTACACGCCCGGCCCTCTGACCATTTCAATCACGGCTTTTGGAAACATACCCAAAGGGGGATTTGTCGCACGCAGGGGAGCTAAAGCCGGTGACCAAATCTATGTCTCCGGCACGATTGGCGATGCGGCGCTGGGACTGGACCTGCGCAAATCGGAATTGGCACGGGAATCGTACACTTCTGATAAGCACAAAATCTTCCTGATCGATCGTTACTTGCGACCAGAGCCGCGAATCCGGCTGGCTGAACCCGTGCGCCAATTCGCGACCGCGGCAATGGATGTTTCCGATGGCCTGGCGGGTGACCTGAGCACGATTTGCGAATTGTCGGACTGTGGTGCGACATTGTACGTCGAGCAATTACCATTTTCCGCAGCTACCCGCGCCATGCTGGATCAGTCACCTCAGTTGCTCGGCCAGGTATTATCCGGTGGTGATGATTATGAGATCCTGCTGACGGTTCAGCCTGATCTTGCCATGGAATTTGAACAAGCGGCTCAGGCCATAAACACATCGGTGACCTGTATCGGTGAAATTAATGGCGAAACTGGAGTTACCATTCTGAATCGCGGGCAGCCGGTAGAGTTGGACACCGACAGATACTCTCATTTCTAAGGTCGCTCTCCTGAGGTAACAAGGGCCCGGACAACGGTCGTAGCTAGATGTAATTGCGGACCACAATCCAGGCCATTGAAACGGCAATCACAAAAAACAACACGCCGATGGATATTTCCATGGTTCGCTGGGGTATTTTCCCTTGCAGGCGCGGTCCGATTTGTCCGCCAATGATCACCGCCGGGATCGTGTACATGACGAGGTCCCATGGCACAGCACTCATGCCGCCCCCGGCGATCAGGGCCGAGATATGTGTAAACGACGCTGCCGCCACTACGATAATCACAACGAAAACCGAGGTTGCCGCCGCCACCGGAATGGGCACGCCGTTGCGTTTGGAAAGCTGAGGCATGACGACCTCACCAATGCCCACCGACAGTAGTCCGGTGAGAAAGGCGCCGATCGAGGTGATAATAGCCCCGAGCCCCTGTTTGGGAGTCCGGTAGGTGTACACGGTGCCGTCCCGGGCCCTGATTTCTCGCAACGGACGATCGTTTTGTGTGTTTTCGGTCGACTCGCCGGCTTCGGTTTTGACGGATGCCGGTTTCCGATGGGTAAACATCTCATAGGCAATAAACAACATCATCAAGGCATAACCGGTCTTGATGATGTCCGGATCGACAAACTGTGCCATCAGAGCCCCGATAATACCAATGGGAACACCTACCACAATAAACGGAATAGCGCTTTTGAAGTCGATGAGACCCTTGCGGTAATAACCGATGAAGCCTGAAGAAAATCCGAATGTTTCCGTAAGGAGTGCGGAGCCGACGGCGGCAACGGCGCTTTCCAAGGGATATTCAGGACCCAGAATTGGGAAAATAATGAGAAAAATTGGAGTAAACAAGGCTGCGCCACCGATACCGCTCAACATTGCTGTTGTTGCGACACACATGGCAACGGGAAACATAAACCAGTAAATCGTGAAATCCATCAGGGAATTCTCGTCAGTCTTATTGTGAACATCGTCACTGTTTTTTTTGCTGCGGGAGATCCCCCGAATCAGGGAAACTTTGAAGCCCCCCTCTTTTTAGCAAAAGAGGTCCAAATCTACAATTAGAGATCTTGGTAAATAATACGCGATCATGAATGGCGGCTGTAATGCGGTAAGTTTTGATTGTTTGAGAAATGGGTCCAAACGCAGGGGGCGTTTTGTGACTTTTAGACGGCATTTACATTCCGATTAGCTGATATTTCTTTATAAATCGACGGCAAAACGAAACGCTAGTTGCGTATTGGAGGCAATTTTGGCATGTTCCGCTGGAAATTTGTCAATACGGGGTGATTTGGCGAACAACAGAATATCTATTCGGTTGTAAAAAGGGCGCATCGGCAATGTGTGCGCGTTTCTTTTGACCAGTCGACCGACAATCCACAGAGGAATTGAATTATGGAAATGGTACTTTGGGCGATCATCGCCTGCGGGGCATTGTCAGTGGTTTATGGAATATGGGCGGCCAATTCCGTTATGTCCGCCGATGCCGGTAACGAACGAATGCAGGAAATTGCAAGCGCTATTCAGGAAGGTGCGACGGCCTATCTGACAAGGCAATATACAACGATTGCAATTGTTGGTGTCGTAATATTTGTCCTTGTCCTTGTCCTTCTGTCTTTTCCGGTGGCCATAGGGTTTCTGATTGGTGCCTCGGTTTCCGGTGTGGCCGGTTTTATCGGTATGCTGGTTTCTGTTCGAGCCAATGTTCGCACGACCCAGGCCGCGAGTCTGAGCCTTGCCTCAGGTCTCGCCATCGCTTTTCGGGCAGGTGCTGTTACCGGAATGCTGGTTGCCGGACTGGCTCTGCTGTCAGTCGCTTTTTACTACACCGTTCTCACCAGTATGCTCGGCTACGCACCGACGGACCGCACCGTTATTGATGCCCTCGTGGCCCTCGGTTTCGGCGCTTCGCTGATTTCCATTTTTGCCCGATTAGGCGGTGGTATTTTTACAAAAGGAGCGGATGTCGGTGGTGATCTCGTGGGTAAGGTGGAAGCCGGAATTCCTGAAGATGACCCGCGTAACCCGGCTACGATCGCAGACAATGTGGGCGATAATGTCGGCGACTGCGCAGGCATGGCCGCTGACCTTTTTGAAACCTATGCGGTGACTGTAGTCGCGACGATGGTGCTGGCGGCCATTTATTTCTCCGGCACCGATATCGTGGAAAGTGTGATGGTTTATCCCCTGACGATCGGAGCGGCCTGTGTCATAACTTCGATTATCGGAACTTTCTTCGTCAAGCTCGGCGCCAATCAGTCGATCATGGGGGCTCTGTATAAGGGCTTTATCGCGACTGGTGTCCTGTCACTGGTTGCTCTGTGGCCCGTAACTGACTGGATGATCGGCATGGACACGACATTGAATGCCCGCGGTCTCCAGTTTACCGGCCTTGATCTTTTCCTGTGCGGTGCTGCCGGACTCGTTGTCACGACCCTTATTATCGTTATTACCGAGTACTACACCGGGGTTAACTACCGACCCGTTCGCAGCGTTGCCTCGGCTTCGGTGACGGGACACGGTACCAATGTCATTCAGGGACTGGCGGTTTCTCTGGAAGCCACCGCCTTGCCGGCCATTGTGATTATCGCCGGGATCATTGTAACTTTCCAATTGGCCGGATTGTTCGGTATTGCTATTGCGGTGACCACTATGCTGGCTCTTGCCGGAGTTGTCGTAGCACTTGATGCTTTCGGACCGGTGACCGACAATGCGGGTGGCATTGCGGAAATGGCCGAACTGCCTGATGAAGTGCGGAATACGACTGATGCTCTGGATGCGGTCGGGAATACGACCAAAGCGGTGACCAAGGGTTATGCCATTGGCTCTGCCGGCCTTGGGGCTCTGGTGTTGTTTGCCGCCTATACGGAGGACTTGAACCACTTCATCACCAATGGCGAACAATTCCCCTTCTTCAATGGCATTGATCTCGACTTCTCGCTGCAAAATCCGTATGTGGTTGTCGGCTTGTTCTTTGGCGGCCTTCTTCCCTACCTTTTCGGGGCCATGGGCATGATGGCCGTCGGCCGCGCCGGCGGTGCCGTTGTTGAAGAAGTGCGGCGCCAGTTCAAGGAAAAGCCGGGAATCATGGAAGGAACGGAAAAACCGGACTATGGCCGGGCCGTGGATATGCTCACACGCGCAGCGATCAAGGAAATGATCATCCCGTCCATGCTTCCGGTGCTGTCTCCATTGTTTTGTTTCGGCGTCGTCTATCTCATCGCTGACAAATCAGCGGCCTTCTCCGCTCTCGGAGCCATGCTTCTTGGCGTCATCGTGACAGGGCTATTTGTAGCTATATCCATGACCGCAGGCGGTGGGGCCTGGGACAATGCCAAGAAATACATCGAAGACGGCAATCACGGTGGTAAAGGGTCCGACGCCCACAAAGCAGCGGTAACAGGAGATACGGTTGGTGATCCCTACAAAGATACGGCTGGTCCTGCAGTGAACCCGATGATTAAAATTACGAACATTGTGGCTCTGCTGCTGCTGGCGGTTCTGGCTCACTAGAGCTTCAATAACCGATGTCATTCGGTACTCTCAAGACAATCAGACTAAAGAAAAGGCCCGGACAAATATCCGGGCCTTAATTTGTATCAAATCTGTTTAAAGACCAACCGTGGTGTCTCGTTCCTTACTGACCGCCGAGATTTGGTTTAGAGCCGATATTGCGGAAGAGTTGCTTGATTAGACCATCGTCATTGGCATAGGACGGTGTTTCGCGTGAAATATAATTAAAGACCTTGCCGTCTTTCAGGCCGTAGTTTGCTACGTTTTGCACTGTACCCGTATCATCAAAGTAGACTGCGACAACC
>JBPCWG010000066.1:0-4703 GCA_051009705.1 Methyloligellaceae bacterium
TATTAGTATGGCTGTCGTAGCGACTTAACATTCGTTCCGAAGAAAAGGCAAAACATCTGATATTCAATGCGACGTCTGCGCAACCGCAGGCCTCCCCCAATCGGTAGATAAGTTGTCGAAGAGCCCGGAGTTTGCTGATTGCCGTAAAGAAGTCCGAATCGACGGAAACTTGAACCGTAGTGAGAGCCAGAGTTTGCTCCGGCAAAATCTTGTGCATTTCGAGCCACCGAAGATAAGTGACAAGGGTCTTGAGGATGGCAGCCAATTCCTGTGCGTCGCTGGCGCCGGCATTGTGATAAGGACGACCATCGGCTGCAAGAACCGTGAAGGGAAGGTCTTTATCGTGAACTCTTGCACAAAGAGTTCCCAATTGTTGTTTGGCCTGGTCAAAACTGACTGGCAGTGAGCCATGGCGGGCGAGTGAACCAAGCGGGTCGGCATTCAGATCACAACGAATTTGGGACGCGGCAAATGGCTTACTGCTCCACAATGAAATGAGGTCTCCAGCAACAGTTGTATATTCACTTCCGGTATTGAGGGATACTGATCTGACAGAACCCATGTCCTGATCCAATAGCATGCTGATATTGGCAAGCGAATTGGCTGGGACGCCGAACTGTCCCGGACTTGCCAGTTGCAGGTGGATACCTTCATTTCCTCCAACAATATCTTCTGCAATATCGGCTTTTGTCTTTTCGATCGTCGGACCCGCATACATCTGGTGAATTTCCCAGCTCGGTTCCGATGTCGATAAAGCTATCCCGCGTGTCCAATGCGCGTCGCTGGCCTGGAGTTTGTCAGCGGGGATGTTCCCCACAACAGGACTGTAAAGCGGTTCGATGTCGATATCATCATATGTTCGATGAATGAGCGTTTCGCGAAACGGTTTTCCATTTAATGCCTTGTCAACCAACGCGTGCCATTGCTGAAGATCGGGAGCGGGAAATTTATTTATAAAATCCATTTTTTTCATGTCTATAGTATATATGCCAGTACCAAGCGTACGACATTGCTGTAAATCAAAACCAGCTTATAGACACATTATACATTGGTCGTAGTTTTTTCGGAAATATTGTCTTTAGTTTGATAAACAATAAAAAAAAGCGGTCGCCCTTGAGAACTCCCGCTTATTTGTGTCAGCAAAATCAAGCTCAGATTAGTAGGTCATTGTTGGCTTGAGTTCCTTAGCATGTTTGACCCATTTCTCGACTTGAGCGAGACCGGGAAGCTGGCGTACAAGCTTCTTCTTGCGTTTGGCATTGGCCTCGGTCATTGCTTGATGCAGGTTTTCAGGCTTCCGTTTTCGCAGCTCCTTGACGGTATCAACGCCTGCGACTTCAAGAAGTTCAGAATATTCTTCGCCTACACCCTTAACGCGAAGAAGGTCTGCCATATTGGTCCATTTCAGGATCAGTTTTTCTTCGATACCGGTTTGCTTCGCCAGGTCCTGACGACCTTTCTTTTTAGCGCCAGCGTCAAGGAGTTTGCCAGTGCTTGCTATACCGTTTGATTTAAGGATTTTTTTGTACTTCACACCGATTCCCTCGATTGTGTCGATGGGATAGCTCATTATAAAGACCTCCTAATTCAGTCCATATTCAATTGGGGTTTTGTATCCAGTTTCTGGATTTTTCGTTTGTACGAAATTACTTCTGCCAGTAATTCCACAGCGCTTCAACCGCTAAATCACTTTTTCACAAAGCGATCGGAACACCATCGAATACCGACATGTAACGAGAATAAACTGAGAAATCTGTCTCAGAATTTCCAATTACCCGCAGTTGGAGCACTATATGAAATCGTTGAGACCTGGAACTGCATCCGTGATGTTCTTCACCAAATCCTCTCCGGCAGTTTCTCGGGCATGGTCAAGAAAATCCAATCCGACAGTTTTCGCCTGGTCCATATCCAACCCGATTGATTGCATGCCAGACATAAGTTCCATGAGAGGATTGCCGCTCCCTCCACCTCCTAACAATTCGCCAAGAGATCCCGTAAGATTCCCGACGATGTCTGAATTTGATGAGGTGTCCGAATCGGCTAGCATTTGATTTGCACCCGGTAGCGCAGCCGTAAGGGAGGAGAATTTTTCATCGCCAGCATATTGTTTTAAAAGGTTTAATATTACTGCTACAGCTTTCTCCGCTATTGCTGAGTCAATGCCCAGTTTCGAAGCAATTTGCTCAATGAAGCCTTCCATGTTCGTATTCTCCAGAAAATCCACAGGATCGGTATTAAACGCGCCATCTGCACATAAGCTAAAAAGAGGTATCTAACAAGGACCATCTGGTGATTGCAAAAGTTCATTAGACATGCATAGAGTCGGTCATTGGGGCCATAATAGTAGCATTTAAGACAATAGACACATCGAAAACTAACGATCAGGAAGGGCCGGTTCGCGCAGGGCCGGCCACAAACAGGGAAATCAATAGATGAGTGAAGAGACCTCGATTTTTATCGGCAAGAGCACCAAGAGAGAAGGGCTGGAACTCAAACTCGCGAACCGGCACGGGCTGATCGCCGGTGCAACGGGGACAGGTAAAACCGTTTCCCTGCAGATTCTGGCAGAGGGATTTGCTGACCACGGCGTTCCCGTATTCTGCTCGGACGTCAAAGGTGATTTATCCGGCATAGCGGCTGCAGGGGTATCCAAGGATTTTCTGGAGAACCGGGCAGAGAAAATTGATTTTCATGATTACAAGTATGATGCATACCCGGTCATATTTTGGGATCTGTTTGGCGAAAAAGGACATCCCATCCGTACCACGATTGAGGAAATGGGACCGCTTCTTCTTTCCCGCCTGTTGGACCTCAATGAAACACAAGAAGGTGTGCTTAATATTGCTTTTCGCGTTGCCGATGAAGAAGGACTTCTGCTGCTGGATCTCAAGGATCTGCGGAAACTGCTTGTTAATCTTGCCGAACGCGCCAGTGAACTTACTACGGAATATGGCAATGTTTCCAAGAATTCCATAGGGTCAATCCAGAGGCGGTTACTGGTTCTGGAGGAGCAGGGCGGTGAGAACTTCTTTGGCGAACCTGCCTTGAAAATCAGTGATTTCATGAGAACTGAGCGAGATGGCCGAGGTTTTATTAATATTCTAGCGGCAGACAGGCTGATGGGTTCACCGAGGCTCTATGCAACATTTCTTCTCTGGCTTCTTTCCGAGCTATTCGAGGAACTGCCGGAAGTCGGAGATCCGGAAAAGCCGAAACTCGTTTTTTTCTTCGATGAAGCCCATTTGCTGTTTGATGAATCTCCCAAGGCTTTGCTTGAAAAAGTCGAGCAGGTTGTCAGGTTGATCCGTTCAAAGGGAGTGGGCGTTTATTTTGTAACCCAGAATCCGCTAGATGTTCCGGATACAGTATCGAGCCAGCTTGGTAATCGCATACAACATGCTCTGCGGGCCTTTACGCCTCGCGAGCAGCGTGCTGTTCGCGCTGCCGCCGAAACATTCCGCCCCAACCCGGAACTGAATACAGAACAAGTAATCATGGAACTGGGCGTTGGTGAAGCTCTGGTGTCAACCCTGGAAAAAAAAGGACATCCATCGATCGTGCAACGGACACTCGTTCGACCCCCATCGTCCCGTCTGGGACCGCTGACGGACAAAGAACGCCGCCAAGCTATAAAGGATAGCCCATTGATGGGTGTATATGATGATGAGGTTGATCGAAAATCAGCATACGAGATACTTAAAAAGCGGGCTGAAGAGCTAAGAAAGCGGGAAGAAGAACTTGCGAAAGCTGGTAGTGACGAGGAACGACATGGGTCATTCCGCGTTCCGCGCCGTCGCTCTACAACTTCGAAAAGGCGTTCTACGCGTCGTCGTTCGTCTCGTCGGCAGACAGCTTCTGAAACTTTCACGAAATCTGTCCTGCGATCCCTTGGTTCATCCCTGGGGCGAGTGCTAGGACGCGCCATCAGGGGCGCACTGGGCGGGCGCTAGATTAACGACTCATTACGTCAATAACTGGCGAATCTCGGTATGTTTTGAGGATTTCGCCGAAGTCATACTTCTGTCTGTATGCCACTTGTAAAGTGCGCTGCCGAATCCCATATCGGTGTTGCATAGAACTAACGAAAACAAAAGCGGCGGTTGGATGACATTATGGTCCAACTGCCGTTTTTTTTGGTTTCGCTTCCGTGACTTTTATCTCTGTTACGAGCACCAAGCTTTGGTAGTTTAGAGCATTCTTCGATTTTAAAATATCGCTTTGTTCTCAGACAACACAAACTTCAACACAGTGACGTTCGTGCTCATAAAATATTCCCATTAGCTTTGGAAAATCTCGAACAATCTGAACATGACCTGAATACCTGCTTCAAAGGCCATTCAGTCCAATCCGATTACCCTATATTCATTGGAAATCTGGGCAGAGGAGAAGTGCAATGGCCAAGAAAGCACTTCGGGTTTATACGTTACTTGCAGCAACCCTGCAGTCCGTGTTGGTAATTACAGTTGTTCTGGGCGTCGTCTTCCTGTTCTTGCTGGCCTTCGGTGTCGCCGCCAATTCTTTGGATCTGTCGGCCAGTTCAAGCACAAATGCTCTTATTGTCGATACGAATGCCGAAACGAAACGGTTTCCATCCTGAGTAGTTCTACATAAGGCTTTTTGATGAAATTTATTCTTTCCTGCCTCAATCAAAATAAAAAGGGGACAGAAGACTGTCCCCTCACCGATTACCTCAAGGCAATCAT
>JBPCWG010000067.1:0-2531 GCA_051009705.1 Methyloligellaceae bacterium
GAAATATTGAAAACAGATGCGGCGGTTGTATTGGACGCCGACGCCCTGACCGTGTTTGCCGACAATCCGGAGGACCTTTTTGATGCAATCAAGTCGCGTTCCAACGCCCCGGTAGTGATGACTCCACACCTGGGAGAATTTGGCCGTTTGTTTCCAGGACTTCTCTCGAGTAATCAGCCGGAACAGGGACCGGTACAAAACAAGTGCGAACAGGCACGCCTCGCCAGCGAAGCCTCGGGCGCTATTGTTGTATTGAAAGGTGCCGATACGGTCATTTCGGCAACTGACGGCCGGATAGCGATAAACGCCAATGCCCCGTCCTGGCTGGCTACCGCCGGCAGCGGAGATGTGCTCGCGGGAATCATTGTCGGATTACTGGCCCAGGGTCTGCCGGGTTTTGAAGCCGCCTGCGCTGGGGTCTGGCTCCATGGTGAAACCGGCAACGCGGCCGGGCCGGGACTGATTGCCGAGGATCTCACGGAAAAACTGCCGGCGGTGCTGGACCGGCTGTTAACGGTGTCATTTCAGCAGGACCGAATGACTTCGCAGACCTAGTCTGTTTTGATTCGCACGAAGGGCTGGGCATACCAGCAGAAAATTATATTGAAATGGTCGTAAATTGCCGATTTCGGGCCAAATAATTGTCGATTAATCATATCTAAAATTCTCGAAAAGTTGCAATTATTCCGCAGTAATTGTGCTATAATAATTCAGTAATTTGATGATGTTGTAGCGCTGACCGTTTGCCTGACGAGGTCAATTAATGAAGCATTTCCGACGTTTGTGCGGTATTTTCCTGTTCATCGTACTACTCCCGTCTCCCGGACAAGCGAGCACGGAACTCGCGCTGTTGCAGGTCCAAAAAGGAAGCGCGGCCTTAATTCGTGGCGATTACACACGCGCGATTCAGCTCTTTGACCGGGCCCTCAAAGTCAAAGGGCTGGCAAATGTCCGGAGGGCCAATATCTTCAATGACCGGGCGGTGGCCAAGTGGCGGCTGTCTCGTACCAAGGAAGCCGTGGGCGATTTCAATAAAGCTGTTTCGCTGTATCCGGAATATGCGGTCGCCTACAATAATCGCGGTAACGTGCTTATCGAGCTGGGCCTGTTTAAGGAAGCCGTCAAGGATTTCGATCAATCAATCCTTCTGTCTCCGTCCTACGGGGCGGCCTATAACAACCGCGCTAATGCCTACCTGAAATTGCGCGACTACGACGCGGCCTACAAGGACTATTCCAAAGCCATCAGTCTGATGCCCAACAATGCCACACCGATCAACGGCCGTGGCCGGGTGCATGAAATCCTTGATCGTAGTCATGCGGCGGTACGGGATTTTTCCAGGGCAATTTCGCTGGATGCCAAATATACTCCGGCTTATTACAATCGCGGGCGTGCCTATACGACCCTGTCGAACACTCAAAGTGCTATCCGCGATTATTCCTATGCTCTTGAAGCTTTTCCTCAGGATGTGCGGCTGTATACCGAGCGCGGCCGGGTCCATGGATTACGCAAGAAATATGTGGCTGCCCTCCGAGACTTCTCCAAAGCCATCTCTATTTTGCCGGATTATGCTCCTGCATTTGCCGAGCGTGGATATGTCCAGGCCCTGAGAAAAAAATACAAGGAAGGGCTGGAAGACCTCGATCATGCTCTGACGCTCAATCCCCAGAGTGCCCGTGCCCACGCCTATCGCGCCTGGATCTATTTGAAGCTGGGCGATGTGAGCCAGGCGCTTGATGATATCGAGAAGGCTCTTGAGCGCGACGGCGATCTTGCCGAAGCCCAGGTCATTAACGGGGAGATTCATGAATCGGTTGGTCTTTTTGACAAGGCTCTCACCAGCTATCGCAAGGCCGTGGAGCTAGACCCGATGTTGATCAAGGCCTGGAGCGGTATTGAGCGACTGGATGTCAATGTCGGCAATCTCAGCGCTAAGGCCACCCCGACTTCGAAGGTCGCGGATCCGATTGATCATTGGCAGGTACAAAAGGTGGGTCAGCAATATTTTGCCACCAGCAACAAATACAAAGGTGTCCGGGTCCCACTGGAAATGTACAGTGAAGAAGAGCCGCAACTGCTTGAGTGGTCTTCATTGAAAAATACCTATCGCGGCATTGGACTGTTACGCTACTATGCCGGAAATAGCGGCGGTCATTTGCGTAACGAATATATTGCCATTGTCGATTTCCGAAAAAGAAATGTCGCGTCCATCGAACCGTTTCGCTGGGGCGAACGCCTGGCGAACTGGAACTGGAAAAACGGTACACTCATCGTCACTGATCCCGATGGCGCCGCCAACGAGATTGTCCTGAGGAAAAAACGTGTTTCCCGGCCTCAGCCCTATGCGGCCAACTGGTGGTGGGGCGGCGGGTCCAACTATCAGAAGAAAAAACGGACCTCCCGCAGCAAGGCGAAAAAGAAGCAATGGCAGAAGAGTATTCTCGATTCTTTGCTGAACTAGTGGAAATTCGCTTTATTCGCATCGATGCTGGGCTGGAACGAATGGTATAAAAACAAGAGTTAATTGTTTT
>JBPCWG010000068.1:0-3027 GCA_051009705.1 Methyloligellaceae bacterium
AGGTAGACCTTGGTCTTCCCATCAATCAAACTGAAATCATTTCGCTGAAATATCGGCTCAACAAGAGAAGCAGAACCAGTTCCTCTTTGGCAAAACTTACAGTGACAAATCGTTACTCGAATTGGAATTGATTTTGTTTGGTATCGGATTTTATTGCAAAGACATCCACCTAAATTACTGGCCACAGAAATTAACTCACAAATTATTTGGTTAATGATGATGCACAATTTTCATTCATACTAGCACCGTTTTTCGAGTTGAAAAATATGATCCTTGAGTCATGAACGAATATTTATCAGCGAATTTTTGTGTCGCTTTACCTCCTAAAGCAGACATTGACAGTTTGGTGTCAAACCTTGATTTCAGATTTGACTGACCACAACGATAACTCCGCTTAAAACCAACACAATTGTCGCAATTGTCCGGATATTGATAATTTCTCTTTTGAACAAAAAATACCCAAGTCCCAGGGTGAACAAAGGTAGGCTCGCAGCCAGGGGAATTGCGATCACTATCTTCCCAATTTGCACGGCCTTGGTAATAGAAAACAACGCTATGGCATTGCAGATTCCTGCAAAAACAAACCACCTGGAACTTTTAGTTATTCTCGGTATGTTTTGCTTCCTAACTTTACGCACCAACAATATGGCTAATATTGCGACCGTGTAATTCACGAGTAAAAGAAATCCGGGACTGGGAATTTGTTCGAGGCCAATCTTCGCAATGGTGTGTGTCATTGCTCTCGACAATGCAGCCGTCAATGGTAATGCAATTGCCCACATCGGCCATGTCCTTGCAATTTTTCCCCGTTGGATCGAAGAAACCATGATGCCGAAAATAATCAACGAAATGCCTAATCCAAGTGTTGGTGTCAGCATCTCACCAAGGACAAGTGCCGCCAGGATTGCTGCAAAGACGGGAGATGTAGAAGTTATTGCACTGGATAAGGAAGGTCCGAGGAGTTTAATTCCGAAATTTTCTGAATTGTCAGATAAAACGGGTCGTAAAATTCCAATAAGAACAAACAGAATAATGAATGGACTAAGGAAATAACCGGCATTGAAATAGAATGGAGAGAACAACCAGAATAGCAGTGTTGTTGTCGAAACGGCAATCAGTGTTCCGTCAGTGGGATTCGTATATTTCAACCCCACATTTTGTATTTGCTTTGCCAATCCAAAGAAGAAGGCGGAGTTTAAAGCCAGCATAACCGTTAATATGTCGGTATCCATTGAACGGGCAATCTATGGAGTTGTGATGATCGAGTAAATTAGTCAGCGGTCTCAATCTTCTTGACCTTTTGATGTTCATCTTCGATCAGGCCGATCTTCCAGTATCCTGAAATATAGGTATCTGACCGCGGAAGCTTTTTCTCATTATTGAGGAACGCTCTCAGTGATCTAATCACACCGCTTTCTCCTGCGACACAGGTTTGAATTCTCCCTTCTGGAAACTCCAGTTGCCGGATAAACGTTTCCTGTTGTTTTGATGGACGATGAGGATCTTCATGCATGAGCCAATGAAAAGTAATGCCTTCGGGGGCATCAATGTCCTGCTTGTCCTCAGGTGTTGTAATTTCGAAAACAGCAACGCCTTTCGCATCTCGTGGCATCATTTCCAGTGCTACAGAAGCCACAGGAAGCGCCGATGGATCTGCGGCAATCAAATACCAATCAGCCGAAAATTCCAGGACCTTAGCCGGACTGGGTCCACGAAATCCACAAAAGTCACCAGGTTTTGCTGAAAGCGCCCACTGCGATGCAGGACCCTCGATCCCATGGGCAACAAAATCAATATCCATTTCCAGAACTTCCTGGCGAACTGCACGGACAGTATAAGTCCTCGTCACAGGTTTTGGACCGCTTTCAAGCTGCTGTGCAAACGCCTCACGACTTTGGTTGCTTCCGGGCAGCAATATTTTGCAGTTCCCGCCAACCCGTTCGGCGGGGATGCCTTCCAGCTCGGGGCCCGCAAAAGTAATCCGAATCATATTTGGCGTCAGCCGAAACGCCTCTTTGACTGTTAATATCCTGGTTCCCGGTTTTTTGGTCGAAGATTTAGAAATGTTGATTGTCCTATCGGAATTTAAGTCAGTTTCTGCGATCTTATTTTGCCCGACACAGCTGCCAATTATTACGGAGTCACCCTATAATAACAAGCGACTCCGTACAAATGATCACGAGTTTAAGCCGCGGCGGAAGTCATAGTATCTTCCAGTACGGTTACTCCCATCCCGGTTAACATGGGCATATAGTAGTTTCTGTGAATTTTTGTGACTTCTGGTGTTAGTGCGCCGCGCATTCCTAACCACAACATCATTTCCACCGATTCTGCTCCACCTCTCTCCATCCATTCGTCATGATCCAGATCCACAAGGCTTTCAGGGTCATCTTCTATTCGATCCAAAAATTCTTTATCCCAGTTTTCATTCATATGACCAAAGCGGTCGCCGTGCAGTTGGTGCGAAAGACCGCCGGTGCCGACAACGACAACACGCGCGTCATCTGGATATGATTCAACGGCCAGGCGAAGTGCTTTTCCAAGTTTCCACATGCGGCGCGCCGTTGGTAGAGGATGCTGCAGTACATTCACCTGAAATGGAACGGTATTTACACTCCAATCGGGGTCATGATCAAATAACAATGGCATGGGAACAAGAATGCCGTGATCCATCGTCATTTCCTGACAGATTGTAAGATCGAATTCACTCACCTTTACAAGCGAATTTGCCAGATGCCACGAAAAGTCCGTATCACCCTTGACTGTAGGTAGGGAGCGAACTCCCCAACCCTCATCACCGATCGGGTATTCCTCGGCAGCTCCCATCGCAAAGGTGGGATACTTGTCGTAGAAAAAATCAGTCCCATGATCGTTGTAGATTATGATTGCGTGAGTAACACCTGCATCTTTCAGCCAGGCCTTGGCTGGTTTATAGCCATCAAAAAGAGGACGCCACTCCGGTGTCTCCTGTTGGTTTTCGTCAAAGGCAATGCCCACTGAAGGGACGTGAGATGATCCAACGCCTGC
>JBPCWG010000069.1:0-7169 GCA_051009705.1 Methyloligellaceae bacterium
TTCCGCCGTCCCTACGGCCAATTCATTCCAGGGCTGGCTTTTGGGGCGCTGGGAAAAACTCTGCCGACCATTGCCTGCGCACTCAAGTGTAACCGCATGAACTTCCGCAGGTCGAGCCTTGATATCTGCAAGTGTGAGGCTGAGTCTGTTCTTTACATGACCGGATACTTCCAGACGAAAAGCGTGGGGATCGATGTGCGGCACATCGAAGTGACAAAGCAGATAATGCATTGTGGCCGGAGTTATATCCTGACCAATGGCCTCATAGTAGGAGCCGTGGTTGCGCAGGGCCCTGTTCACCTCAGAACTCGAAAAATCGTTGTCGGAGCCAAATGTTCTTTTGCCGCCAAGCCGCTCTTCTTCGTATGTTTCTGTCATCTGAAGACTACTTCCGGTTCGCTGTTGCTGTACTATTGGTCCGAGTTTTATATCACATTAAACAATCTGCGACCCCTGATTTGTCTCTGATTGTCGGCGGGTGACTTGCCAGAGTTTACAGGTTATACAACGGCTGAAAGAGATCAACGAAATGAAGTTAAGTTAAGCTAAGCTAAGCTAAGTAAAGGGATGTATCATGAAACTTGTGCGCTATGGTGATAAGGGGCAGGAAAAACCCGGTCTGATTGATGCCGATGATCACCTGCGGGATCTGTCTTCGGTCGTTCCGGATATCGCCGGAAAATTCGTCAACGCCGGAGAAATAAGCAGCAAGCTCTCCGGTGATATCAAAGAACTACCGCTAGTGGAGGGAAATCCCCGCCTTGGGCCCTGTGTCGGAAATATTGGTAAGATGGTGGCGGTTGGGCTCAATTACAGGGACCATGCGAGCGAACAGAATCTGGAGATTCCCTCCGAACCTGTCCTGTTCATGAAAGCGACATCCTGTATCTGTGGAGCCTATGACGATATTATTCTTCCCAGGAACTCGGAAAAAACCGACTGGGAAGTTGAGCTGGGAATCGTTATCGGCAAGGAAACCTCCTACGTGACCGAGGACGAGGCACCGGCCCACATTGCCGGCTATTGCATTGTCAACGACGTCTCCGAAAGAGCCTTCCAGATCGAGAGGAAAGGCCAATGGGTCAAAGGAAAATCCTGTGACACATTCGGTCCGACGGGGCCGTGGCTTGTCACATCGGATGAAGTGTCGGACCCCCAGGCTCTCGACATGTGGCTGGATGTTAATGGAACGCGTTATCAGAAAAGTAACACCGGGCAAATGGCCTATGGGGTCTATCACCTGGTCTCTTACATCAGTCAGTTCATGAGCCTGCAGCCGGGAGACATCATTGCAACGGGAACCCCGGGAGGTGTCGGCATCTTTCTGCCCGAGCCCAAATTTCTGCAACCCGGCGATGTGGTTGAACTGAGTATAGATGGCCTGGGGGTGGCCCGGCAAAACGTCACCGCTCCGGTTTAAGATACTCGGGACGTTCAAGAGAACAATTATTTATAGCTAGATTTCAGAGGGTTACTCATCCCTCTGAACTCTTATTGTTCCATTTCCAGAAAGCTGCCAATATACTCGAAAATAGCGGTATTTGGGGGCAATATGGGGCGTAGCGATCTTGAGTTTAATTGTACATCTGATGTGTTGTGGGCGGTTCCGAAATTCAATGCAAATTGGCCTGAAGCCAGAAATTTTAAATACATTTGGTTCCGGATTGTTTCCTTATTCCTGATAGCAGGTGCTCTCTCCTTTTCCTATTCGGACGCCGCACTTCCCCAGGAGCCAGCGTTTCGTATAAGCGTGTTTCTGAGTTCTGACAGGGATCGCTGTTTCTCTCCCGGTATTGTCAAATCCATCCGGCATTTCACTCGACAGCGCGCGGAACAGATCAATGCCGCGGGCGGGGTCAATGGGCGTAAACTTGAGCTGTTCTATTATGATGATTTCGAGGAAATCGAATTAACAAAACAAAACGTCGCGACCGCCCTCAAAGATCGGGACATGATTGCCATGATTGGTATCTCGTCATCCACACGGGCCGCGGCCGTGGTTGACGATATTGGTGCGAGCGGTATTCCGCTGATTTCTGAAATTTCAAGAAGCGACCTTTTTGAGAGATACAATAACATCTACACGATGGCCCCGACTGTTCTGGATGAAGTTGGAACCGTCGGCGAATGGTTGCGTAACAAAGACTTCTCCAATCCTGCCTTTGTAGGTTTCGCCGGCAATCTATACAGCGAACAATATGCGGAGCAATTGAACCAGGCCTCAGGCAACCGCTTTCAGGACTACTGGTTTCCCGATAAGGGTGATTTTTCTCTCGATCCGGACGTGCAGAAGTCGATTATTGAACAGTTGAAAGAGCGACAGCCGGAAATTCTGTTTCTGTCGGTTTACAGCGGACCCGGCGCTCGATTTTTAAAGGCACTTTACGATGCCGGTGTCAGAGTACCCGTTTTCGTCGTTCTGGGGCGCATTCGCACGATTCAGAATCTGATAAAATTGTCGCCAGCAGATTTTGAACTGTACGCATTGGCACGAGAAGGTGTACCCAGTGTGTTCAACGAACGTTTGCGCACCCGGATCTGGGAAACGCCGCGGCGGCGTTGGATATTCAACGACAGTCTCAATCTCGAGGGCGGTGAATCCTGCAAGAACAAAACGCCGCCGGATCAGAACTCACATATTGATGATCGCGTGAATCAGCGGGCGGTGGGGCGCGGCATTCAGTACAGCGATATGTTGAGTATTGTTGCAGATGCGGCCCGTCAAGCGACCTCGACAGATGCAGATACGCTGAAAAAACAGATCCGATTTCATCTCTCAACTATTGCCGCGGGTGAAAAAATCTATCGCGGATGGTGGCAGGATTGGTCATTTTCCGGGAGTCGTGGTTCGTCCCAGGATAATCTTTTGCTGCACAGTCCAGACAAGGTTCGTCTGCCGACACTTGTACCGGAGCAATTCCGTCGCGCCCAGGCGCATTGGCGGGGCGTTCCCGTTGTCTATATCGGTGTTGATCTCGAACGCCTGTTTGGCATCGACAGCAATGAGAACAATTTCCAAGCCGAGTTTTATCTTTCCTTGCGCGGTGGGGAAGCTGTCAGGCTTGAAGACATTGAATTCACCAATGCAGTTCACGCCCAGTCAAGCAATGAGAAACTCATCAATATACGACAGATTAAGGGCAGGGAAGTCGCCAGTGATCTCGGTGATGATTTGCGTTTGTACAAGGTGTCGGGAACATTTCGATTTGATCCTGATCTGCGAAACTATCCGTTTGACAAGCAACGGTTCTCGATCTCATTCCAACCTGCAGATGCCTCGAAGCCATTCCTCATACAACCGCAGCCGAGAGAATTGCGGACGAAATTTTTTGAAGCTGATGGATGGCGACCCATATCCCATCACGTCGGTGCTGATCAGGATATAATTTCCGTTGTCGGAGTTCATGTATCGGAACAGTCAATCATCCCGCTGTACAAGTTCAATTACACATGGACCATGTATCGGTTCTCCACCGACTTCTATCTGCGCGTAATTGTGCCGCTTATCGTCATTCTTCTCGTCACTTACCTTTCGGTTTTTATTTCCGAAAGCCGGCTTGAATCCGTCGTCGCGATACAGGTGACAGCACTTTTGTCGTCCATTGCCCTCTACCTGGCGATACCCAAGGTCGAATTCGAACATCCCACGATTTCAGATCAGGTATTTGTCGTCACTTACATTGCCATTTTTCTGATGCTCGGATTTTCGATACTCCGTTCCGGGAATTTTTTAAGCGTCCGCCCCCGTTTGGGAAAATTTTTCAAAATCTCCCAGATTATCCTTTTGCCGGCATTGATCGTTGTCATGGTCGGTCTGATATTTGCCCAGAGTTCCGAGGCAGCATTCGATCAGGTTCTGGATTTCTGGAAGAGTGTGGGCTGGGCTGCCGAGGCCGGACAGGAAAGAGGCACTTGAGACTATAAGAGGCGGTGAGTTTTCCTCATGCCGGCGATATTTAGGTTATGTTTACCATAATCTTTAGCACTCTGTTGTTTCTTAGCCCCTAATGTCATTCTCAAGTCAGGGGAAGAGAACTTCACAAATTCTTCTCGAAAAAGGGCTCCCGCTTTGTGTTGCGTAGGGAGCTTTTTTTGTACTTTTTCGGGAATTTTGAACTTTTTTGTGAATGACCTGTTGATGAATTGTGCATAACCTTGGCGTCGAATTGACTTAACTTCCAGCATATATATCTTTGTATCTATTCACTGAACCCCAACCCCAGTGAATATAGTTCTGCGTAACTGAGTACTGCGTATTCAAAGGGACCTCTGATGTACATGCGTATTTCGGAGGTCTTTCTTTGTGGAAACGACCAAAAGGGACATGTTTCCAAGAAATAGCAGTCCAAAACTACTCCCCAACCCTCACCATCCACATGTTGTTCAGCTACTGATTGACAGTTCAATAATCCGTCTTTGCGCATCGAGAGAATCACTGCACTATATGTATACCCGTGCTCTGCTCATGGGTCGCTTTTGGGACGAAATTCGCCGATTTAAAATCCCGGAAGCAGATCAAAGACCTCTGATTAGGCTGCCCCATGGCCCCCAGATATCAGGGGTCTTTTTTTTGGGCAGATCCAGTCGGTGGAATCACTCTCTTAATCGTACTATTTCGCATGAGAAAAAGATTTCTATTGGTGACCAAAAAGTCGCCAATACAGCGAAAAGAGTGATTTCGCCTGCCACCTGGTTGATCTTCATCGAAAAAAACGGTCAAATTCCAGAGATCGTGTTTTGATTTTTAGTGTGTATCCGCGGAATGTGCCGGCAGATGTAGACGAATTAGAATTATTTTAGATGTTGGATGATTTATGCGTTGCCTGATTCAAAGAGTTTCCGAAGCCGAAGTCAAAGTTGGAACAGAAAGCATAGGTCGTATCAGAACCGGTGCCCTGGTATTCGTTTGCGCTATGACTTCGGATACGGAAATGAAATCCGAAATTCTGGCCAACAAACTCGTGAAGCTGAGAATATTCAAGGACGATGCGGGCAAGATGAACAAATCGCTTTTGGATGTCGGAGGCGAAGCGCTAATTGTCAGCCAGTTCACCTTGGGAGCGGACACGTCGCGGGGTAATCGACCCGGATTTTCTAATACGGCACCACCGGAAATCGGCAAACTTCTTTACGAGCATTTCTGCGATCTCGTACGTGAACAGGGGATAAGCGTTGCCACGGGTGAGTTCGGCGCAGATATGCAGGTATCTCTCGTGAATGATGGTCCCGTCACAATCTGGCTCGAAAGTTAGTATTGCGCGGGTTCGCAGGTTTCACAGTTAAGCGGCGCCGGGACAATTCCAACGCCGAGAATGAGACACATATCAAATTGCGAGACCGCAATTCGAAAATGCTTCCCTTGTTTTGACCTTCTCTTCCTCTGTAAGTTGCAGGGACGGAGGCCGGGCCGGACCTCCAGCCTGCCCCAAGAGTTCCTGCCAGAATTTCTGGTGCGCATGGGGCTTGCCGCCGGGACAGGTGGATTTAAGGGCCTGACGCACCGGTGTGAGGCTGTCTCGTACTTGTCTGGCTTGCTCAATTTCTCCAGCGAATGCGAGTTTTGTATATTCATTCATGCGTTTGTCCCGCGCCGTCTGCATGAGGTAGGGCGGCGAGGAACAAAGATAGAGGCGCCATCCAAGCTCGACTATATTGTCGAACCATTCCTCTTCAGAAGCCGTACTGACAATGAGTTTGTCCCCGGCCAATCGTGTGAGTTCGACATACATCTCCCGGGGTACGCTATATTTTATGGCAACGATATTTGGCAGATCGGCGATGCGGTTGCACAGTTGCGGACTCATGAGATAGCCGCTGTCCGGGTGGCTCCACATCGCAATACCGATATCCAGGTTCTCGCACAGGGACTTGTAGTACTGGTAGACGGTTTCATCCTGATCTGTGACAAAATGCAAAATCGGCGCATGGACCACGATATAATCCGCACCAATGTTTTCGGCGTGCCTGGCGAGTTCGAGAACGGTATCGAAATTTTGGTCCGAACAGGACATGATCGTTTGCGCCGTCTCGCCGGTCTCATCAACCGCAACTTCGAAGTTGCGCTTGCGTTCTTCCAGCGACATTGAAAAAAACTCACCCTGTTTTCCGGCAACAAAAATTCCGGCGATCTCAAGATCATCAACCCAGTGACGGATGTTCCGGCGCAATCCATCTTCGTCCAGGGAATAATCTGCGCGCATAGGGTTCAAGGCCGCGGCCCAGATGCCATGGAGGTTTGCACGGGCATAGTCTTTAGCTTCGTTCTTGGTATACTTCATGAGAATTGCCATTCAGAATTTTGATTATCGGTTCTGTTCGTTATATAGGTATTGAACCAGATAAGTATATTCAAAAAAGGGAAAATTATCATGACGACGATTCCCGCATTCAAGCCTTTCAATTTTTCCAAATGGATAGATGAAAATCAGCATCAATTGAAACCGCCAGTTGCCAACAAGCAATTGTTTGACACGGAATCCAATATGGTTGTCATGATTGTCGGCGGACCGAATATGCGGGTTGATTTCCATGATGATCCGGTTGAAGAATTTTTCTATCAGTTGAAAGGAGATATGCTCCTGAAACTGGTCGAGAACGGTGATATTCATGACGTTCCGATCCGTGAGGGCGAGGTTTATCTTATTCCACCGCATCTGCGTCATTCGCCTCAACGACCCCAGGAGGGGTCGATCGGGCTTGTCGTGGAGGGCACGCGCTTGGACACCATGCGCGATGGCTTCGAATGGTTCTGTTTTTCATGTGGGAATCTCGTTCACAGGGTCGAGGTTCAGGTAAAGGATATCGTTAAGGATCTGCCGCCGCTTTTCGAAGCCTTTTATGAAAGCGAAGAAAAGAGAACCTGTAAAAACTGTAATACGCTTCACCCGGGTAAAGGCAATCCCCCTGCCGGTTGGGCGGAACTATAAATTTCCGAGAGATCGGCAAACGCAAGTTTGCGATGGGTCACCAGTTACCCAATTGAAGGACTAAGTTTGACGTATTCAACAATGAACCGAACGGTGCGCGCCTATCGAGGAATGGTAACCGCGCCCCATCACCTTGCGTCCGAAGCGGGATTGCGCGTGCTGCGTGAAGGGGGCAATGCCATTGAAGCCATGATCGCGGCCGCTGCAACTATTGCCGTGGTCTATCCGCATATGAATGGTCTC
>JBPCWG010000070.1:0-3027 GCA_051009705.1 Methyloligellaceae bacterium
TCCTTAAGATTCGCAACGTAAATTAGAAGGGTATCAAAGTGGGGTTATGTTCATGTTCGATCGGTTAGTTGAGTTCGTTAACAAAATGTTGGCGTCGCACAGTACGCTTGATGACGGACTGATTGTCTTATGTCCCCCACCCTCGTCACACTCCGCTGAATAAACTAGCGATTAACGGTCTTCCTTTTCAACCATATGATGCTGAAATCAAATCTGGCCGGACAATTAGCAATCACCTGTTTTACAATCTGAAATTCCAACCCGCATACAATAAATCCTTCATCAACAGGTTTTGATGAATGTGACATATTATATTGCTGTACTTCATTTATTAAGTAATCCATCGGAGAGCAGTAAATTTTAGTATCCGGGTTTGAAATAACCGAATAATTTTCGCAGGAATATGTGAGACATGGATCTGTTGTTTGGATATGGCGCAGGACTGTTAACACTTATCAATCCTTGTGTTCTACCGGTGTTGCCGCTGATTATTGCTGCAGCGCTGAGGGCCGACAAATACGCGCCTCTGGCTATGGCCGCTGGCCTAAGCGTTTCCTTTGTTGCCCTGGGGGTTTCCGTGGCTGCTCTTGGTCCCTCATTGGGAATCGATGAAAGGCACATTTCCTCTACCGCCGCAATTATCATGATCGCATTCGGCGTAATCCTGCTTGTTCCCCAGGTGAACGAAAAATTTGCTCTGGTAACTGCCGGCGTTTCATCTCGGGCCGATCAGCAGCTGGGCGGGATTGATCAATCCAGCTGGAAGGGACACTTCCTTGGAGGCATGCTTCTGGGAGCCGTCTGGTCACCTTGCATCGGACCAACTCTTGGAGGTGCCATTTCACTGGCCTCCCAGGGACAATCTCTTGTATGGGCGGGCCTGATTATGCTGAGCTTTGCATTGGGAGTTTCCACAATTATTATTTCCCTTGCCTACGGAACCCAGGAAACAATTAAAAAACGACAGGAATCGTTCCGTAAGATCGCGGAAAAATCAAAGTGGATATTGAGCGCTGCGCTGATTGGCGTTGGTCTGATGATTTTGTTAAACATCCACAAAATGATTGAAATCTGGCTGCTGGATATCTTGCCAGTCTGGTTACAGGATCTGTCTGTTTCCTTGTAAAATCTTGCTCGATTAGACTATGAAATTAAATAACCTAGAAAAAGGAGTCCGAACTTGAGAAAACTGAACTGGATAGCAGCCTTTTTGCTGACCTTTGCTTTTCTGGCACTGCCAGCGCATGCCGGAACAGACACTCTAAATTATAAGTCTGGGCTGGTGGACTCCCTGATTGCCAAGGGTCAAACAGTTCTCGTTGATTTTTCAGCGGAATGGTGAACGACCTGCCGCCGTCAGGAACGCGTTATGTCCAAGCTCCGTGCGAGCAATCCAGCTTATAACGAGAACATTACTTTCGTTCGTGTCGACTGGGATACTTTCAGTCGATCCAAAATCACAAAGACCTACAATATTCCAAGGCGCTCGACGCTTTTTCTTGTTAAAGGAGGAAGTGAAGTAGGTCGGATCGTTGCTTCAACGAGTGAAAGTTCGATTAAATCACTGTTGGACAAAGGTCTTTAATTTGGCGTTTTGATGGAAGGGCAGCAGAACTTCCTTTCCACGCTGAAGTTCAGGGCAGCCGAGGTATTCCCCCGTCTGCCCTTGATTTTTCGACCTCCACACTTTCTGACATTCTCCGTATCCAAATCGACCAATTAGCCTTCCGGAACATCGGAACCTGTTCCACGGGTCATTGTGATGTCGGAGGATTTATGTTGAAACTGTTGTCAGAATCGATGATGCAGTGGGAATGTCGAATTGAATTCCACCTTGGATCAGAATTGGCGCAGGATTGCGATCGGAAGTGGTGCAGCCATGTTTGCCTGCATGGCTCTTGGCCGCTTTTCCTATACGGCAATGGTCCCGGCTCTCGTGGAATCGGGGCAGTTCACTGCTGTCGCTGCCGGTTATATCGGTGGCGGTAACCTAGTCGGCGCGCTGGTTGGAGCCTTGGTTTCAACAAGCCTACCGAAATCGTTGAAAGAGTTTACGGCAATCCAGATTGCAGTTTGGCTGGCCGTCTTCGGTCTTTTTTTCAGCGCCCTTGATTTTGGACTGATATGGCTCGGATTCTGGAGGTTTCTTATCGGAGTTTCAACCGGTATTGTCATGGTCCAGGGCCTGGCGCTTACAACCAATTCGGCTCCAACGGATCGACGGGCAGCGGCGGCAAGCTATGTTTTCATTGGCGTTGGCCTTGGTATCTTTTTCGCCGCGGGAATAATCCCCATCCTTTTGTATTTCGGGTTGGTGTGGGCCTGGATCGGCATCGCGCTTGCCGGACTGTGTGCCGGACTAATCGTACGTTGGTCCTGGTCCGGGCTGCAGGCCCTTTATACCGAAAGTAATGTCAAGACTGTCAGCGCTGGTTCGAAGGTCGAGCCGGAACACGTTCTGATATTTGCCGCCAGTTTTCTGTTTTCTTTCGGTATTGTACCTCACACGCTATTCTGGGTCGATTTCATTGCCCGCGAGCTATATCTGGGACTGGAGATCGGTAGTCTCCATTGGTTGCTCGTCGGTGTTTTCGCCATTTTCGGGCCGCTGTGCGCATCCTATCTGTCGCTTCTGATTGGCACGCCTCATGCACTTGTCGCAACCTTCATAGTACTTGGGCTGGGAATTGGTTTGCCCTTTCTCGATGTGACTTCCATTTCGCTTGTGCTTTCTACAATCCTTTTTGGTTCGCAACCGGCTGTATCAACACTTTTAGCCGCCCGGATACGCGATATGAGTCACGAAGCGACAGTTGCCAAACTTATGAGAAATATGATTCTCGCAAATGGGCTGGGTTCGGCAGCCGGAGGGATATTCCTGACCAATTTGTTTGCCGCCCACCAGAACTATGGTCTCGTTTTTCTATCCGGTTCAATTGCGTTTATCCTGGGGGGGCTGTTCTCTTTGCCTGTTTTGTCCCGCCTGTCGGCAACAGGTATCCGGCCCAAAAATAGTTAGAAATCCTC
>JBPCWG010000071.1:0-4089 GCA_051009705.1 Methyloligellaceae bacterium
TGAACAACACCGGGACGCATGCGCTCGGTAATCTGGGCGGCACAGATCACTGCACCGCGGCCGTTGAAGACCTTTATAAGATCTTTCTCAGCGATGTTGCGCGCGGCTGCATCCGCGGGATTGAGGCGCAGGATCCAATAATAGTGGCCGTCGATCTGGACCCGGTGTTCCTCAATATCGTTGAGATAGCTGTCCTTTCCATCACCCTGACTGTGAAAGCTGTAGCGGGAATGGGGCGTGATCATCTGCAGGGGATAGTCGGCGAGATCCGGATTGTCCGGACCTTCCCAGGACGGAGTATATTTGACAATTGGCGGCCGTTCCTCGTCGTCCGGGGCATAGCGCTTGAGAGAGGAGCTTTCAAACTCGAACTTACCTGTCTGGGTTTGCAACCCTTCAAGGAACTGTTCCGTATAGTCACCAGGCAGAGGCATCGCTTCGGGCACATTCTTTTTCAGATTCTCGGCAAACCAATTATAGGCCGTCGGCGCACGCAGGTTTTCCGCTTCCGCCGGCACCACGAAATAGCCCTTTTTAAGGAACGCACGCCAGGAAATATGCTCCGGCAGATCGGAGGCGTCGAACATGCGCTTCACCCAGTCGATGTCACGCATACCTTCGGTGAAGTAGTTGCCGAGACCCAGACGGCAGGACAGGCTGGCGAAAATATCATAGTCCGAACGCGACTCGCCGAGTGGCTCAATGCATTTGTTCTGGAAAGTAATGATCCGATGATTAACCTGGGAGTTGAAGTGAGCCCCGTATCCGGCGGAGTTCGCCCACTCGCTGATGTCATAACGTTCCAGGTTCGTGCATGCCGGCAATATGATGTCCGCGAAGCGCACATCGCCTTCATTCCAGATCGATTGATTGACGACAAATTCGAGATTTGGCGAACGATACATATCCACAAAACGGTGGGCATCGTTAAGGGTGCCGAGGATGGCCGTGCCATACCGGTAAAGCATGTGCACCGGTGAATGGCCCGCTTTGGGATAGACAATCTTGGAAAACTGTCCTTCCATTGTACGCGCATCCCAGGGATAACCTTCCGCATGGCCGTCAATGATCGCTTCCGGAAGTCTGAGCCGTGGAATGACCTGTGTCGAGGGATTCATGGTCGGGAGTTGTGGCATGCGCTGATAAAGGGCGGCAGCCATGGCTGTGTGATTGAGGTCACCGGAAATCCCCCCCTCCGCATAGCCGGGGAAATAGAAATTGAAGTCCAGAGGTGAGCCCAGTTGTAGATTGCCGATATTGATGCCAGGCTTGCCCAGCCCCTGCATACCCATGAGACAGACCATGGTCCGCGTCCATTGGGTGCCGTTGGAATTGCGGCAGGCACCGCCAAAAGCGTTGCCCATGCCTCCGGCCGCCAGATAGGTGCGCCGTGTTCCCCAGGCCCGGGCCAGCGCCCGCACCGTATGTGGCGCGACACCGGTTTCCTCCGCCTGCCATTCCGGGGTCTTGGCAATACCGTCTTCCTTGCCGAGCACATAGTCGGCCCACTTGTCGAACCCGACCGTGCGGTCGCGCACATAGTCCTTGTCGTAAAGATCTTCGGTCATCCACACATAGGCAATGGCGAGCGCTAGTGCCGGCGATGTTGTCGGACGCGGCGAAATCCACTTGCCGCCCAGCAGCTGTGCCGTATCGTTGTAGAAGGGATCGATATGCACAATCTCGATGTCCAGCTGCTTCAGCCATTGCCGCCGCACCGACCCTTCCAGGCCACCATAGACACCGCCGGTTGCTTCCGGATTGGAGGACCAGAATACAATCATTTCCGCGTTTTGCAGACAATCTTCTACTGTGCCGAAAGGCTCGCCACCACCGACTCTGAGGCTGCTGCCCCAGTGATGCAGCGCCCCCCAGTACCATCCCTCCCAACTATCGGGATTGTGGTGCACTTCCGTTGTGCCTATGGCATTCATAAACCGCAACTTGGCGCTCAGATAATAACCGATATTGCCCCAGTAATGATGGGAGCCATTGCTGGAAGCTATAGCGCCGGTGCCATGCTCCCGCTTCATACGCTGGATTTCCGAAGCTGTGATATCCAGGGCTTCGTCCCAGCTGATGCGCTCATATTCCGACGTCCCACGGTTCTGGATATTGCGTTCACCATTGGGATCGAAATCCACACGCTTCATGGGGTGGAGAAGCCGGTTCGGCGCATAGACCATGGCTTTCAGGTTCATCGAATGGGGCGCCAGGGCTACTTTTCGCGGTGGCGTAAATTTCTTGCCCCGGGCTTCGACGGTCCAGGTAGCCGGGTCATCCTCTCCCAGGGTCACAGGTGTCGAGCGAATGATGCGCCCGTCTTTAACATCGACGAACACCGGTCCGCCATTGGTCATGCTGCAGTAGCGCATACTGCCGTCGGAACGTTCCTGCCCGATTTTCAGAGGTCCGGCAATCGCCTGCATAATCGTTTGCGCAAACCAAACGGCATCGTCGTCGGGACCCTCGATTCGCACGAGAAAGTTCTTGATGGCATCAATCTGCTGTTGCTGGCGGATCGGCGGGGTCAAAAGTTTGGCACCGATGGCCGCGGTCTTGAATATCAGCTTGATTGTCGGTTCCCGGTGGCGCTTTGCGCCGGAGCGGATCTTGCCGAAATCAAAATGAATATAGCGCCCGACCGTACCGTCGTCACAGCAGATCTGAACTACAACGTTTCGTCCCGACAGGCTTTTTCGGAAGGCCGGATCCTGCCAGCGACGAATTTTCAGAAGCAAAGACAAGGCATAGAGAATGAGGTTGAATTTCATTGATCGCTGTCGTAGCTCCTTGTTCCCGGGCCCCTGGAGCCAAGGCTACCAAGAGATACAAACTGGAGCAGGGACGTCGCATCGAACCGCAAAACAGTTTCTAAGAATTTACTGCCGACGCAGTAACCCTTCACAACTGATCGCACAACTTACATAAGGGTTTGTTTCACTTCCGATAACTTTCCGGATGGAACTTCTTCGAAAACGAAACTTGGTCGCGCAAACCTGCTCCTTAATCCGGGCCAATTTGCCCTATTCCAGCGGGTTAATCAACGCTTTCAATTCTCAATGCCCGGGTTCCGGATCCGTTCCTATCGATTAAAGACAAGCTCATTGGTTATGGCACACAACCATCGATAATGGACACCGGTCAATCTCAGAAAACCTCTATCGCCACCCCTAGTTTTTTCTGGAATGACTGAATGAGTTTTATTTGCCGTGGGTCCGGATTGTCGACCACATGCACCAGGGCAAGGGCGAGAAGGACAAATTGTTCACGATCTGCTTCCGAAAATTCGCGGCGTGCAATACGGGTAAAATCTCGGATGAATTTGTTGGCATTGGTGTACTGATGGACATGCCACTGGCCGCGGGCAACAAGGGCCCGGGTTTCCGGGTTGTCCAGGTGGAACTGCTTGTTCAATGCCGAAGCTACAATTTCCGCTGATCGCCGATGAGAGAGATCATGAAAGTGCAGCACATAGTGATAGAGCGCCGCGATGGCCTCGCGGGGATCCTCCACAAGGGTTTTTTGCGGTTTGTGAACTTTGAACTGCCACCGTTTGCGACGGCCGAATTTGTAGACGTCATCGGCAAAACCGACGATGTCGTGGGCCATGTCCGATGCCAGGCGCAGGCGCCATACAATAAAAGCTACGGTACCAATGACACTCAATAGGGATATCAGGATATGCATAACGTCCTCCGATTGGTTTTTCGTTGCACTCCTGAAGTCGTTCCGGCGTCGGAAAAAGTTCATGCCTCGTGGATTTAGTTTGTGTTCTAAGCCGTAAGATATTCCAGCGGGATGTCGTCTTGGACGGTCGCACAGGGTCATCAAGAAAAAAATCAAAGTCCGGAGCAGTAAGCCAAAGCAGTAAGGATGACCAAAGCAGTGGGCGAAGGCACGAATATTCATAATAAAAATCGGCGATCCATGGTTTTTCGTACAAATATTGCTAAAATTGGCAATTATTTACATCCGCGATGAACCTTTCCCGCAACCGCTGCGACCAATTCAGTGGATCACGCCGAAAGAGGAGGCAATCCAGTTGGCTATGTCGGCATCAGATGTTGATCTTATCCAGCGCATTTC
>JBPCWG010000072.1:0-26103 GCA_051009705.1 Methyloligellaceae bacterium
AATCCGAGTCAAAGAAAATGCGATCACCGACATCCGTTGCAAATTGATCAATCGCATTTTGCGGCCTGCCGACATTCTGCGAAATTTCCGGCTTAGAAAATCCCGATAAACCGTCGGATGTAAGCTGAGCAGATTCCCGACCCGAAATCTGAGAACGGGTGCCTGAGCGATTCTCCGCGGTGTCATCGCTCTTTTCCTTCGAAACCAGCCGTTGTCGATGAAGCCATCTGGCCTCCAGTAGATGAGTGCGCGCCAAATCGGAATTACCTTGTTCCAGATAGAGTTGCGCTAAACGGATCTGCGCCAGCGCCCCTAAATCATTGCCGGGATGGGAGAACAGGAACGATTTGAATTCGTCAATGGCCAACCTGTCCTGTCCAGCCAGGTAAGCCATCTCCGCTTTCTTAAACAACTCCCCGGCATTTGTTGCAGATTTTTTTTCCGTCGAGAGTTTCGACCGATCCGGCGACGGCTTCAGATCAGAACGATTACGATTTTCATAGCGCCCGATTGCCGTGGCGAGAACATCAATTTCCTGCTGAACCTTATCAGGAGTGTACAGGTCATGTGCATCCACACGGTCAGCAAGTGGGGAGCCAACAAGTAACAGGATCACAGCCAACACAAGTGATCGGAGATAGTTCCCTGCTCGAACGCCAGCCGTTGTTTGAAACTTTAGAATTGAACGCATAACGCTGATCCACCCTCACCATCATGAATTTCACTAGCCGTCTCGGGACAAGTTCGCATGCGGACTTATCGCGACAGCGGCGCTCCCACCGAGGATTCGAAATTCAATCTCCAACAAGGATCTCTGCATGAGGTTTGCAGTCCCGCACTGCCCGGAGAATTCGAACCTGCCTGAAACGCGGCAACTTATTCCGACCTCAGTACGGTTAGGATATCATCACAAGTGTGGGCGAAGTTTGCCAGGATCGTGGCTAAACTGTGATGCGGATCAGGGAACAAATAACTCCCCGAGCGAAATAACAGTTCCGGACATCGGATGTCTGCACTAAGAAGATTTTGGCTTGTGGGATTATGCGAAACAATTGATCAGGTCTTAAACGCGATCAGGTGCCGGGTCTGATGTTGAGCTTTGTCTGCACGCGACGGTTCTGAGACCAGCAGGAAATATCATTACAAAGGGCCACCGGCCGTTCCTTACCGTAAGAAATGTTGCGCATACGCGAGGGATTGATGCCCTGGCTTATGAGAAAATTGCGCACGGCCTGAGCCCGGCGAGCGCCCAGCGCCAGATTGTACTCGCGTGTACCACGTTCGTCCGCATGACCTTCAAGTGTAATGGTGAACTTAGGATACTGGCGCAGCCACTTGATTTGACCCCGGAGTGTATTTTGCGCCTGAGCTGTCAATTGCGGACTGTCCGTCGTGAAATAAACGATATCCCCGACATTGACCTTAAAATCTCTCGCAGTCCCAGGAACCACAGGTCCTGAAAGTCCGTTGCCTGCAACATCCGACGATGATTTTGAGAGCTGATTGGAACAAGCCACAAGGCCTCCGCTCAAAAGCAGCAGGCTACAAACGGTTACAATTTTGTTCCACATCGAAATTACTGGCATATTACTTCCTTGGGAAACCGAAACTTGGGAAACAGAAATTTTTACTCAGAAGACAATTCGTTAATTGACCCATATAGCCAAAATAAGGCCGGCAACTCGTCTCATGCGCGAGAGTACACCAAAACCCCATCGTTTCATAACGCCTTGTCACGAAACACAAATTACATTTGAACGCCAGGCTAATATCACACGAATTACAGAATCTGACCAAGAACAATATCTAAAAAAAACTGACTTTTACCCACCGACTTTGAATGATTCGAAACGAAAATGTAATATGGCAGGTCTCTGTTGGGAACAATTTCAGTTCCATAATACTAAAAAACTGGAAAACCGTGATCACAAAACTGATTCAGTTATGTGTCACGGCATCCAGCAAATTAAGATCCGGTATTGATCCCGGAAATAGTCTGAAGTTTGTCGATTAACGACGAACAACAGCCTGCTGCTCAACAGTCACGTCTGCAGCACCAAGTTTCATTGGCTCATGACGATCTGTTCGGCAAGCTCCAAGTGTAGCTGCGAAAGCAATAATTGAAGCGACAACGATCGCACCTTTGTAACCCTGCATGGTCTTCTCTCCTCTGCTTGAACGGCAAATGCCTGTTATCTGGAATACCGGTAGAAGCTTTTTAGATCAAGAACGGACTGAAGTGTTGCATGGTTTTCTATATAATTGATGCCAAAATGCCACGGTTTATAAATCGTTAATACATAGTAAATTCGCACATTTACTTGCCATTGCAAGTAACTTTAAATAGAAATTTATTATTTGCGTTCAGGCGCAGCATTAAATTGAGCTTAAAATGCTACTTTATTGGCAATGACCACGCAGGATCTGAACCGAATGTTGGCGTTTTAAGCCGTCGCTCATTATATCCTGTCAAATCCACAGTATAGAGCGTCGGACCTCCCTTAGGTCCTGGCGATTCACGGAAGAACATGAGCACACGACCATTGGGCGCCCAGGTTGGTCCCTCATTATGAAAGCCTTCCGTCAGGATGCGTTCTCCCGAACCATCCGGTTTCATAACACCAATAAGGAACCGTCCGGCTGTTTTCTTAGTGAAGGCGATGAGGTCTCCTCGGGGCGACCAGACCGGGGTTGAGTAACTGCCGTCACCGAAACTTATGCGTTTCAGATTGCGGCCATCGGCGCTCATAACAAAGAGCTGCTGCCCGCCCTGGCGGTCGGATTCGAAAATGATGCGGCGCCCGTCAGGTGAATAAGACGGTGCCGTATCAATAGCCGGTGTGTTGGTCAGTTGGCGGGTTTGGCGCGATAGTACATTCATCACAAATATATCGGACCCACCTCCCCGCTGCAGGCTCATGACGATATTCCGACCATCGGGTGAAAAACGCGGCGCAAACGTCATACCAGGAAAGTCGCCGACAATTTCCTGCTGCCGCGTGGCAAGGTTCAGGCGATACACCCGCGGTTGTCCGCCTTCGTAGGACATGTAGGTGATTTCCTTGTTGTCCGGACTGAAGCGCGGTGTAAGAACAAGATCCCGGCCACTGGTGAGATTTTGAATATTAAATCCGTCCTGATCCATCAACGCCAGTCGCTTGACGCGACGATCCTTGGGACCGGATTCGGCGACAAATACGATGCGCGTATCAAAGTATCCTTTTTCTCCGGTAAGTCGCTCGTAGATCGCGTCGGCAATGATATGGCCCACACGTCGCCAGTTGCGGGTAGAGGTAACAAATTGCTGACCCGCCAATTGCCGGCCCGAGAATACATCCCAGAGCCTGAATTCGGTTTTGATCCGATCCGGCCCCTGCTTCTGGATACTGCCAACGACAAGAGCCTGGGCATTAATTACCCGCCAATTAGCAAATCGCGGTGGGCGATTGACATCAACAACCCGTTCGATGAAGGAATCCGGATTGAGGGGTGTGAAAAATCCTGATCGCTCAAGGTTGGCGGAAATCACATCCGAGATCAGCCTTCCCAGTGCCTCATCTTCTCCGGACTGGCCAACAAAGTTCGTTATCGCCATCGGTATCGGCTGAATATTGCCCTGGGTAATATCAATCTCGACCACGGCTTTGACCCCAGTGGACCAACCCATGATAAACAGCAGAAAGATGACAAGCGGAAAACCGCTCCGACAATTGGATCTCATTACCGATCTCCTTGTACTTCCAACTGGAAGTTATGTGCTTGCATCGAGCCTTACCCCCCGTACATTTGCCGGGGATCAAAACTCAAAACCATTTCGCGCCAGACATTGTAACGCTCCGGTGTAAACATCGTATAAGGCTGGCATTGCCAGATAGCCCGGGTAGCGCTGTCGGCCGCGGGTAAGAACGAAACCGACGACATGGAATTGACGACTTTCGGAGACCGGTTAATCGTCCCATCCTTGTTGAGCGAGATGCGGACTTTGACAACAATCCGCTCCGCCCCCAGTCCGCCGATGGGCGGATTCCAGCACTGGGAAATCTGTGCCCGGAAGGCATCGATCTCGCTAACAGAAATCGTCTTGTCCCGGCCTCTGGTATCGCCTCTTGAAACCTGCCTTTTCTGGGCGACGGGCGCCTTTTGCGCATTACTGCCACCAGCATCGGGAATTTTGTTCAAAAGCGCGGCGATCTTGTCGGCATCAAAATTACTTTTTTTAGAAGCCTTTTTCTTTTGGGGCCTGGGCTTTACTTTTTTCTTCACCTTTTTTTCAGCGATCTTGGGTTTAGGCTTGGGCTTAGGCTTTTTTGCCGTCTTTTTCTTCGGAACGGCAATGGCTTCTTTTTTCTCCTGCTTAGGCGGTGCAGCAACCGCTTTTTTCACCGCCTTTTTCTTCTTTGGCTTTTCTTTTTTGACCTGTTTGACCGGAGGTTTAGGCTTTTTGACTTCCGTTTTCTCAGCTTTCTCCTTTTTGTCTCCCGCCTTGAGCTTGGTGAACTCTCCCGGCGACAGGATTTCGACGGGGATGGATTGTACGGGTTTAGCCTTGAATTCCCGAGTCGCAGAAAAACCGGCGAATGCCCAGAACAGGATCCCGACATGAAGCAGTGACGATATGATAGCCGAGGTTCTCAATGTTTACCTTTCGTCAGCTGCCTTCCGTTACATCCGTGACCAACGCCAGTTTCTGAAAACCAGCTTTGTTCAGCAGTCCCATGACTTTCATCACCGATCCGTAACTCGCCTGATCATCTCCGCGTACAAATATACGTTCATCTTGACGATTCTTGGTTATGGCCACCAGCTTGGGAACAATTTCCTCAAGGCTGACGGCCTGGTCTGTCGCCTGCAGGAATACTCGGCCCTGCCTGTCTATGGATATAGTCAGGGGCTCCTTATTGGCTTCCAGTTGCTTGGCCTCGGTTTTGGGCAGATCGATTTGCACGCCGACTGTCAACAGAGGTGCCGTGACCATGAAGACGATCAGCAACACGAGCATCACATCGACAAACGGAGTCACATTGATTTCCGACATGGGTTGGTAGACCCGATGCTTGCTTGAGCGCCCCCTTGCTTTGCGGCCTGCGTTCATACTTGCCGACATTGGTTAGCTCCTTACGTCAATCTGGCGCGACAGGATCGCCGAAAACTCATCGGAAAATCCTTCGAGCCGTTGGCCGATGCGCGCCGATTCGTTCGCGAACTTATTGTAAAATATAACCGCCGGAATAGCAGCCAGCAATCCGAGGGCCGTGGCAAACAGAGCCTCGGCAATACCCGGTGCGACCACCGACAGGTTGGTGTTTTTGGAAACAGCAATGGCCTGAAAACTGGTCATGATCCCCCAAACTGTGCCGAAAAGTCCGATAAACGGCGCCGTCGATCCCACAGTCGCGAGAAACAGCAGTCTCCTTTCGAGACGATCCATTTCGCGGGAAATGGAAACATCCATGACTTTTTCCACCCGCATCTGCACTCCGGCCATGGGACGGGGATTGCCCTCGACGCTGCGTTTCCACTCGCGCATGGCCGCTATGAACAGAGAGGCCATGGCATTGGATTGCTGCTCACGTATCATATTGTAAAGTTCGTCCAGGGATTGCCCAGACCAGAACTGCTGCTCGAACCTGTCCGTTTCCCTGCGGGTACGGCGAAAAACAAACAGCTTTTCCAGAATTATAGCCCAGCACCAAACTGACGATATCAGCAGACCGATAATCACAGCTTTCACAACGATATGAGCTTGCAGAAACAGGCCCATTATTGAAAGGTCACCGGGCTGAGAGAGATTTGTCGTTAAGACTTCCAACAATTTTCCGCAACTCCATATCGCGAAATCAAATTAAGTTCGAAGGCGTCAGGCAACACCCTGTCACTCTATCAGACTTCCTATCCAGCCATTGGAAAGTTCATGCTTATCCAAGACCAATCCCACCAATCTCGAATACAGAGACATTTTCCTGCCAATGTGACCAAACTAGGGCCTGAAAACCGGCGGATTTATAGGGTTTGTCAGCTCTTGCCTGATGCCTCTGAAATCGATCTGGTCCACCTGCCTCTTTGATCATGTTCGTGCACCAAGAGCAATAATTATTCAGCCCTCTGAAAACTTTGTCAGGGTTTCGCGCAAACGCTGGCCAATTCTCAGAGGCTTACCGCTTTTTGAAATAAGAACGATTCTGACTTTGGCGGTCATCAGCAGCTTCTCGTGGCGCCAGACAGACTGATTAAGAACGAGAGTGGCCGCTCCGACCTCCCCGATCCGGGTCTTGACCAAGAGCACATTGTCAATATGTGCCGGAGCAAAAAAGTCAATCTCCATACCCCGAACCACGAATACTGACGGGCCATTTTCCTGGTCGCCGCGTTCCAGTTTCGTGTGACTGACCCCAAGTTTGCGAACAAAATCGGACCTTCCTCTTTCACAAAATTTTAGAAAATTCGCATGATAGACAAGTCCGGTGAAATCTGTGTCCTCGAAATAAACACGGATGGGCAGACAGTGCTCGCCCTCCGCCAAACGGCCCGCCAGATCAGGCCAATCTTTTTCCGCTTCAGACTTGTCCAATTTCCTTATTACCCGATTTCCTGAATATCTGATGCCTTAATCGCTGAATTCCGTTACCCCGATTCGTCGGGACGATCCGCCGCTTCCTTGTTAAACAATCCGATCTGGGAGTCCTGCCCGGACTTGGGTTTTTCCATCCGCAAATGGCGATAGGCCAGAGCGGTGAGGACCCGCCCCCTGGGTGTCCGACCAATGAATCCCTGCTGTAAAAGGTATGGTTCCACAATTTCCTCGATGGCGTCCCGGGGTTCGCTCAGAGCTGCTGCGATGGTTTCTATACCCACGGGACCACCTTCATAATTCACCGCGATGCAATTGAGATAGCGGTGATCCAATGCATCCAGACCTTTGTTATCCACTTCCAGCTGCGACAGGGCTCGGTCTGCGACACCGGCATCGACGACGTCGACATCTTCATACATAGCAAAGTCCCGAACACGGCGCAGCAGACGCGCCGCAACCCGGGGCGTTCCCCTGGAACGGGTGGCAATTTCGTGAGCCCCATCTGTGTTGATCCCGAGGTCAAGAACACGTGCGGCGCGGGTTACGATAAGTTTCAATTCGTCAATATTATAGAAATTCAGCCTAACGGGAATGCCGAACCGGTCTCGGAGCGGCGTTGTCAGAAGACCGGACCTGGTCGTGGCCCCGACCAGGGTGAAATTAGCGAGCTCAATCCGGACAGACCGGGCGGCAGGACCTTCGCCGATGATCAGGTCGAGCTGAAAGTCTTCCATTGCCGGGTAGAGAATTTCCTCCACCGCCGGATTGAGACGGTGAATCTCATCGATAAACAGGACATCCCGGGCCTCAAGATTGGTGAGGAGTGCCGCCAGGTCGCCGGATTTTGCGATTACGGGCCCAGACGTGGCGCGAAAGTTCACACCCAGTTCGCGGGCCACAATCTGGGCCAGCGTCGTTTTTCCGAGACCGGGAGGTCCGGCAAACAGAACATGGTCAAGGGCGTCGCCCCGCTTGCGGGCGGCCTCGATAAATATTTTCAGGTTCGAACGAGCCTGTTCCTGACCGATAAAATCGTCAAGGACGAGGGGGCGCAGGGAGCGTTCGAGCTCCTCCGTTTCAAGCTGGGCACTACTGACGACCCTGTCATTCATTTCGCAAGCTCCCTTAGGCCCAGCCGTATCAGGTCTTCCGCTTTCGGCTCGCCCTCGATCTGTTTCGCCGCCTGAGCAATAGCGGCACTGGCCTGTGGAGCGGCATAACCGAGATTCGTCAGTGCTGAAACCGCGTCAACAGCTGCCGCATTCTTCGGCACTTCTCCAACCGCAGACATTCCTGACTGCTGGGCTTCTCCTGCCCCCGTTGACATAGGAATTTTGTCTTTTAATTCGGTAACCAGACGTTGCGCAACCTTGGGACCTATACCCGGAGCGCGGGCAACCATGGCCTTGTCCTGCATGGCGATTGCGTTTGCCAGGTCAATGGCTGTGTGGGTGCTGAGAATCGCGAGTGCAACTTTCGCACCGACTCCCTGAACGCTTTGCAACAGCCGAAACCAGCTTCGATCGGCTTCCGTCAAAAAACCGAATAGCCGAATCTGATCCTCGCGCACATAGGTTTCTACGAACAGTGTCAGAGTTTCGCCGACCGGTGGCAGCGAGGTCAGGGTGCGGGTTGAACAGGAAACCTCATATCCCACCCCCATCACGTCGACGATCAGCGAGTCTTCGCCGACGGAGTCTACCTTGCCTGTAAGTTTTCCGATCATGCCAGTGCTTTCGACCCCGGTTTCTGTAATTGCGATTCCGTCAGGGAACGAATTCTGTCAATTTTCCGATGATGGGCGTGACAAATCGCAATGGCCAGGGCGTCGGCCGCATCATCAGAATCATAACGCGCCAGCGGCAACAGGAATTTGAGCATGGACTTTATTTGATTCTTGTCGCCGTGCCCGACACCGATGACAGTCTTCTTGACCTGGTTCGGTGCATATTCGAAGACACCAAGGCCGGCAATAGCCGGCACCACCAGGGCAATTCCCCGGGCCTGACCAAGTTTTAGGGTCGCCCGCGCATCCTTATTCACAAATGTCTGTTCCACCGCGGCTTCCTCGGGAGCATGATGATCAATTACACCGCTCAAACCATCATATATCTGGTTCAGCCGTAGCGCCAGATCAAGCGCGGCGTCGGATTTCACAGTTCCCGATTGAACAAACGACAGCTTGACACCATCATACTCAATGATCCCCCAGCCTGTCTGTCTCAGGCCCGGATCAATTCCAATAATGCGTACTGTTTTCGACATCACCCATCCCCCATTCTGACTACATTTACATCTCCGGTCGAACTGATCCCTGAGATTTGGAAAACGCAATACCAGAAATTCGGGAGAACTGAGTTCCCGTTTAAGCAATGTGCAACTAATACGCCTACAGGAATAAATCGCTAACCTTCGAGCATTTCCAGAACAGAATCCGAAACTTCGAAATTGGCATAGACATTCTGAACATCATCATTGTCTTCAAGGGCTTCAAGCATATTCAAAAGCTTTTCGCCTTTTTCATCGTCCAGCTCGATAGAATTCTGCGGCCGCCAGATGATTCGGGCCGAACTCGGCTCACCGAATTGCTTTTCAAGCTGGGCACTGATTTCGTGCAGCGACTCTGCGTCACAAAACAGGGTGTGACCGTCTTCGCCGGACTCACAATCGTCGGCCCCTGCTTCGAGTGCCGCCTCGAACATATCATCGGAAGATGCCGCATCTGCCGGATACTGAATTTCACCGACACGGTCGAACATGAATGAAACCGCTCCGGTCTCGCCCAGATTGCCCCCGTGCTTGGAGAACAGGCTGCGGACTTCGCTTGCGGTCCGGTTGCGATTGTCCGTCAGCGCTTCGACGATGACACCGACACCACCCGTTCCGAAACCTTCGTAGCGGACCTCATCGTAGTTCTCATCGTTAGACTGGCTTTTGCTGATCGCCCGGTCAATATTGTCCTTTGGCATATTCTGGGCCCGGGCCGCTGCAATGGCTGAACGCAGCCGCGGGTTCATATCAGGATCCGGCGCCCCCATTTTGGCGGCGACGGTTATTTCCTTTGACAGCTTCGAAAACATTTTGGAACGCTTTTTGTCCTGCGCTCCCTTCCGATGCATTATGTTCTTGAATTTGGAATGTCCTGCCATTCTCAGGTAACTCCATCTGCCGCCCTGCGCAAAGCTTTGCGTTTTGGTGCAAATAGTCCTTTATGCAAAAGCCCACGCTGATTTATTTCGGGTATTTATACGGGCGGCGCTGCAGAAAATCTATAGGTCCGGGCGAGGATTTTCCGAAATTTACGAGATCATTGAGCAAAAAAGCCACTGATTCCAGAGAATTCTGTATAGAACTTTCAATTCGGGACTCGTTAACCATTTGTTAACCTTTTAACCTCTAGGCTTCGAGTATGACGATTCGAGTGTGAACTCAATCCTCATCTTTGAGTTAAGTCTTTTGCTTTGAATGCTGCCATTTTAATTCAATTGGGTTCCTGGGCCTTGTACCTGACTGCCCCAGGATGCAAGCAAAGGAAATTGAACAGAAATGACAATTGGGACCGACAGCCCAAATTTCAAAACAAACGAATCGTTAGTCTGGCCATGCAAGATGTCCAGGGTGTTGGCGTAAAAACGGTTAGCAAACAACCGTTATTCAGTTCGCTGAAAATGACGTCGCAATCATTTTCAATGAATGATCAGAAACCTAAAATGTTTCATTAGACCCAAAATGAAGGCTCAGTGGGCGCCAAGCGCCCACTGAGCCGGATTGGTTCAATTTGTCGGGTCAATCCCGTCTCATCATCAATATCAAAAGCGACACCGCTGATCGTCGGTTCACCCTTGGCCGGTCCGAATCGCTCAAAAGCAATCTGATTCAAAAAGCGATGGATGGGTTCCGTTTTTTCCATTCCGATCACAGAATTGTAGTCGCCGCACATACCAACATCGGTCATATACCCGGTACCACCGTCGAGCACCCTGCAATCCGAAGTCGGGACATGTGTGTGTGTTCCAACGACGGCCGTCACCCGGCCGTCCAGATAATGGCCAAAAGCCTGTTTCTCAGAAGTTGCTTCAGCGTGAAAGTCGACGAAAATGGCATCGGCGGTTTCTTTAACGGAATTTCCCGAAAGTTCTTCATCGAGACGCTGAAACGGACAATCCAAATCTTTCATGAACAGACGTCCCATGGCGTTGATCACGAGAACTTCCCGCCCGTTCTTGGTTTCGAATACACCTGCGCCACGCCCCGGCGCGCCTATTGGAAAGTTCAGAGGTCGCAATAACCGCGGTTGACGCTCTATGAACACCAGTGTTTCCCGTTGATCCCAGACATGGTTGCCTGTGGTAATCACGTCGGCACCGGCATCGAGAATTTTGTTGCAGATATCCTCGGTAATACCGAAACCGGCGGCCGCGTTCTCACCATTGACGATAACAAAGTCGAGATTGTAGCGGTCCCGAAGACGTGGAAGCTGATCCAGAACCGCATTTCTGCCAGCCTTACCAACGACATCACCTAAGAAGAGTAAGCGCATAGTCCGTCAATCCTGTTTTGTAAAATCTATCCGGCGTCAAAACACCATCAAGGTCTTCATCCCCGTCATGGACCGGGATCTCCTGCGGGCCTTGGAAATTATAAGCGACTCCGATTGCCACGATGTCCTTAATCTGCCGGAGGTGGCGCAAGGTACGATCATAAAAGCCGCCACCATAACCCAGTCGATATCCCTTCGCATCAAATGCCAGCAAGGGAGTGAAGAGAAGATCCGGAACTCGTTCCGGTGCCGTGTCTTCGGGAACGGAAATTCCGAAAGCGTCGGGAATTAGCGACCGTTCCAGCTTCCATTCCCGGAATATCAGAGGTCTGCCGGAACCCTTGACGACAGGCAGTGCGATGGCATTTCCCAATTGGCGGAAATGGTCGAGAATTGGAACGATATCGATTTCCGACCGGATGGGAACATAGCCGGAAATGACGAGACCTGACGGAATTGAAAGAACTTCTTTGGCCCGCGCCAGAAGTTCCCGCGAAGCCGACATTTGCTCGTTCGCGCTCAATTCAAACCGCTTGGCCGATATAGATTCTCTCAAATCCTGTTTTGATGACTCCTGCATTGATGTTTCACGATTTGACGACATGGAGAGCCAATTATCCAGATTCCGGCAGCTTTTATTATGACCGGTAACCGTAAGCCCCCAGTGTTGACGCTGCAGAATCAAAGCAAAGAGACAAGCAGGAGGACAACAGGCAGCCTATTCCAAAAGAGTTGCAGTGCCGCAAAAGCCGTCGGTGTAGGTTGTTCCCCTGGGTCCCTACATGCGTAGGTGGGCGCTGAATGAAAGAGACCACGATCTCAACCAGGGTCGGCTCCCAAAGAAAACTTATAGGCCCCGGGAACGAAAACACCTAACGTACTCCGCAGCACTGCAAACCATATTCTAGACGTTCTGAGACCGGAATCCAATTCGGGAATTGCCCGGCTCGAACTCCTATTATCTCGATGAAACGGAAAGGCCAGATACACAATTAGCAAACGGATCTTCGAACGAATCGACGAATCTACGGAGTTTAGGCATCGGACTAAACGACCATCTGCATCTGACTGGCAGTGTGGGACAGATCCCAAAGAAGCGGAAAGGTGCCCGTTCCTTAACAACCTCTGACTATTTGCGTCAGGCAGGTTCCTCGATAACCGATTTGATGGAATCCAAAACCGAGTTCAGCTTTTGATTAACCGTACTGTTGATTTCTGAAAGCTCGTCCGCGCGACTAGTTACGGATTCCAGCTCATTGACAAGTTTAAGAACTTCAGAATTCAAATAATTAAAATCATTTCTTAATGACTTAAGAGTCTGATCAATTTCATTGTCTGAAGGTATTATCGTCTCAAAACTGTTTATGGCTTCCTGTATACGAATGGAAACGTCTTTAATATCCTGAATATTGCCCATTTATTTATCCGAATAATATCTTAAGAACGGATGCTCGATGGGATATGAATCTTCACCCTCTCGATTTTTAAAAATAGAAGCTGATGGTAAATAACGTCAACCAAAAGCATCGTGTATGAGGACAATTTTTGCAACCAAATGAACCAACTACACGGTTCTCCTAGTCTCAACCCTTTGATCCCAATGTTTTAATTGCGGACAGAAAGAACTTTAGACAGATCAATTTTTTTGTGTATTAGGAAATGAAATTCCGAAATTCCTGATGAATCTCTGGGATTCGAGCCGTAGTCACATAACCTTAACCAGCTAATTTCGACGATCGCCGTCCCATTTGTTTCATATCAGTTGAACAAACGCCCTGGTGGTTGCAACTTTGTAGCCGGACGTCCAGACAGACCCTATTTAGGATTGAATGGTGAGACACGTGGCCAAACTTATGAAAACAGCTGGGTCTTGTATTGATTCAACCGGTCGATGAAGGTATTGAGAAGCGCAATTAATTGCACAAGAGTCACCCCTCTTCCCAAAATTCAGACATTTGAAGTGGAGATTAACGATGTCGGTTAAAGTTGCAATCAACGGCTTTGGGAGAATTGGCCGTAATATTTTGCGCGCTATCAAAGAAACAGGCCGTACGGATCTGGAAGTCGTGGCGATAAATGATCTGGCACCGGCGGAAACACTGGTACATCTGTACCGATACGACTCTGTACACGGACCCGCGGGACACGACTTAAAATCCGAAGAAAATCAGATGATTATAGACGGACAAGCTATTCGAGTTTGTTCCGAAAAGGATCCGGCCCAATTGCCATGGGGGGAGCTGAATGTCGATGTCGCCCTTGAATGTACTGGCTTCTTTACATCCAAGGATGCGGCTGCGGGACATATTGAGGCAGGCGCGAAACGGGTTTTGATATCGGCACCAGGTAGTGATGTAGATTTGACAGTCGTTTACGGCGTCAATCACGAGCAGCTATCCGCCGATCACAAAATTGTCTCAAACGCTTCGTGCACGACCAACTGTTTAGCGCCAGTTGCCAAAGTCATTCACGAGCTTTGCGGTATTGACCAGGGCTATATGACGACCATTCATGCCTATACAAGCGACCAGCGAATCCTGGATGCACCTCATAAAGATTTGCGTCGGGCTCGGGCAGCAGGCGTGTCCATGATCCCCACATCCACGGGTGCGGCAAAAGCCGTAGGCCTGGTGCTGCCAGAACTTCAAGGCAAACTGGACGGAACCGCCATTCGTGTTCCCTCCCCGAACGTTTCGATGATTGATCTCACTGTCATCCCCTCAAAAGACACGTCTGTCGATGAAATCAACAGTGCGATGGAACGCTCCGCTTCCCAGGAACTGAAAGGTGTCCTCGGTTATGTAACCGAACCCCTGGTATCCATCGATTTCAATCATGACTCCCACTCCTCGTCATTTGATGCCACGCAAACCCAGATTGTCGATGATCGTCTGATTCGGGTTTTGTCCTGGTATGACAATGAATGGGGTTTTTCCAATCGCATGTGTGATACGGCTGTAACCATAGGACAGCTCGTTTGACGTGAGACTTTTATCCGGCGGTAGCTCCCACTCAGGAGCAAGTTATTCGTTATAGGAGGTGTAGGTATGAACAAAGAGCAGTTGGAACAGATCGCCAACGGCATGGTCGCGGACGGCAAGGGTATCCTGGCTGCCGATGAGAGCACCGGAACGATCAAAAAACGGTTTGATCAGATCAGCACGGAATCAACGGAAGACAGTCGCCGGGACTATCGCGAACTGCTGTTCCGGTCCGATGAGGCCATGCAAAACTGGATTTCCGGGGTGATCCTTTTTGATGAAACCATTCGTCAGAATTCCAAGGATGGCTCCCCACTTGTGGACCTGATTACAGCTGCAGGATCGATCCCGGGAATCAAAGTCGATGCAGGTGCTCAGGATCTGGCACAGTCACCCGGAGAAAAAGTAACCGAGGGCCTCGATGGACTGCGAAGCCGATTCCAGGAATATCACGCACTCGGTGCCCGTTTTGCCAAATGGCGGGCGGTCATCAATATTGCCGATCATCTGCCAAGCCAGTACTGCCTGAACGCCAATGCTCATGCACTGGCGCGCTACGCGGCTTTGGCCCAGGAAAACAACATTGTGCCAATTGTTGAACCGGAAGTGATCATGGATGGGACACATTCCATTGAACGATGCTTCGAGGTAACCGAGGCCGCCCTGAATGCTCTCTACGATGCCCTCTATGAGCAAAGAGTCTTTCTTGAAGGGACAATTCTAAAACCGAACATGGTTATTTCCGGCACGGAAAATACCAACAGGGCAAATATCGATGAAGTTGCCGAACAGACGGTCTTGTGTCTGAAACGCACGGTGCCTTCAGCCGTCCCGGGTATCTGTTTCCTCTCCGGCGGTCAGTCGGAAGAAGAGGCAACCGCTCACCTCTCGGCCATGAATGCAAACTTCGATATGCCGTGGAAACTGTCCTTTTCCTATGGACGGGCGCTTCAACAATCCGCGCTTCAGGCCTGGCAGGGTAAGGATGAGAATATTGGGGCTGCGCAGGCGGCGTTTAATCATCGGGCCAAAATGAACGGTCTGGCGGCTAAAGGCGAGTGGCAGGCGACGCTGGAAAAAGCGGCATAAACCCGCTTTCGATTGTTTCGGCGACAAATATCTCGTACGGCGAACCCTTTGTTATTTTAAGGGACACTAGTGCCAATTGAATAAGTCACCGCGGAAAACTCAGATCTATCTCGTTCTGCCTGACGGTGATGGCATTGCTGCCGGACACGAACTGGAGCCCATTCTCGATCAGGAACTGATCGTATGCTGCCTGCAGCAGTTTAATGACGGTGATCAATCCAGTGTCAGGACCAGACCTGAACTTCAGATTCTCTGCAATTTCGTCCAGTCCCGGGATGTTGCTTTTGTCCTTGAGAATGATCTGTTCCTGGCCAAAGAGCTCGGCGCGGATGGCGTTCATTTTTCGCTCACCGGGCAATCCCGGGATCGCGACACTGCCCTGCCAAATTTTGAACACTGTCTTTCTGTCTTAGATGCGGACCCTATTATCGGTTCCATGACTGACGGGACAAAACATCAGGCTATGATGATTGGTGAACAAGCGGTGAGCTATTTGGGATTTTGCAAATCTTACAACGGGCAAAATTCCACTGATTTCGAATTGATGAAATGGTGGAATGATAATTTTGTTGTTCCTTCCGTGGCCTTTGATATCAATTCGGACAATGACCTGGACCTGGCATTAACATACGGTGCTGATTTTGTTAGTTTGGAACTCGCGAGAGATGCAAATATTTCAGAAGCAATCGAACAGGCTCAGCATGTGGCGGAGAAAATCGAAAATTTTTTTGGTTCCTGATAATATCAATACGGAAATGCCCGCAAGCCGGTTTGTGATTTCTCTGTTCGCCACACTCCTGATCCTGGTAACCGTCATCGTGTCTGATCTGCAAGCCGCAAACAAAGCCGATACGGCCAAAGAAGCGGCAAAGAATGCGGCCTCGAAATTGCCGATTACCAACTCCGCTTTTGAGCTGTTCGACAGCGGTCGCTATCTGGCGGCACTCGAACGGGCGAAGGAATTGGCCGCTGAGGGGCAGCCTGAAGCACACACCCTTATCGGTAAGATATATGCCGAGGGACTTGGGGTTGGGCAGAATTTAACCGAAGCCGCATCCTGGTACTTGAAGGGCTCAGAACTTGGGGACAAGCATTCTCAGTTTGCGCTCGGGGTACTCCTGGTCGAGGGACAGGGGGTCAAGAAGAATCCCACACTGGCCGCAGACTATTTTGAAGCCGCTGCCAAGCAGGGACATGCCCAGGCTCAGTATAATCTGGCACTCATTTACATCGACGGACGCGGCCGGCCGGAGAATCTGCAAATCTCAGCAAATTGGCTCAGAAAAGCCGCCGAGCTCGGCAATCCTCAGGCTCAATATGATTTGGGAACACTTTTCCTGCTGGGTCAGGGGGTTGAACAGGATGACAAAATTGCCGCCGAATGGATCGGCAAGGCCGCCGAGTCCAGCTTCGTCGATGCGGAAGTAGAATTCGCGATCATGCTGTTCAAGGGGCAGGGAACGGAAAAGGACACCAAGAAGGCCATCCAATTTCTCTATTCTGCCGCTCTGAAGGGAAACGTTATTGCCCAGAACAGATTGGCGCGCCTTCTGTTCACGGGAACGGCCATAAAGGCGGATCCGGTGGAAGGGGCAAAATGGCATCTCCTTGCCCGTGAAAATGGTATCAGCGACTTCAGGCTGGATGCCATGCTGGCCAGACTGACCCCGGAACAACGTATCGCCGCCGTAAGAGCCGCGGAGGAATGGCAGTCGCTGAATCTGCTGAATTAAAGGCTGCACGGAATCAGGTGGACGTCGAATTCGCGGTCGAAGCACAAAAAAGCACGGGAACTTCAATTCGAGACTTGACAGGGGGAAGATTTATAGCCCCTAAAGAGACGAGTTCCCCTTACAGAAGTTCAGGATTGTCATGAAGATAAACGGAAACGAAATCAGGCCGGGAAACGTCATTCAGCACAAGGACGGCTTGTGGGTCGCGGTCAAGACGCATGCTGTAAAACCGGGCAAGGGTGGCGCCTTCAATCAGGTCGAACTGAAGAATCTGGTCGAAGGTACAAAACTGAATGAACGATTTCGGGCTTCAGAAACCGTGGAGCGTGTCCGGCTTGAGCAAAAGGACTATCAGTTTCTTTATGCCGAGGGCGATATGCTCGTCTTCATGGATCTGACGACCTACGATCAGATAGAACTGGCACAGGAATTTGTCGGTGATCGAGCCGCTTTCCTTCAGGATGGTATGCAGGTAACCGTGGAAAGCCACGAAGGCAAACCGCTGGGAATATCCTTGCCGGATCAGGTTACACTGGAGGTTGCGGAAGCCGAACCGGTGGTCAAAGGCCAGACAGCTGCATCCTCTTACAAACCGGCGATCATGGAGAATGGCGTTCGTGTTATGGTTCCTCCCTTCGTCTCCACCGGAGAAAAGATTATCGTCGACACAAACGAATTGACTTACATTAAACGGGCAGATTGAAACCAGCCGACTGATCACTGGCTAAAGCGAAACCCCATGACCGGTTGCGACTGGACTGGTTCCTGATCCATCAACGTGCATCGCACGCCAGCTTTCAAGGATAAATTTATGCCGACATCGGCAATCATCCATGTCATGACCCAGGCGGCTCGCTATGCGGGACGGCGACTAGCGCGGGATTTCGGCGAAGTCGAACAATTGCAGGTTTCAATTAAGGGGCCATCCGACTTTGTATCGGCAGCCGATCGTCGTGCCGAGGAAATCATTCACGATGAACTAGCAAAAGCTCGACCGGGTTACGGCTTTCTGATGGAAGAAAAAGGAATTGTCGAAGGCAAGGACCCCACCCATCGCTGGATTGTCGATCCCCTGGACGGTACGACAAATTTCCTGCACGGGATCCCCCTGTTCTGTATTTCGATTGCGCTGGAGAGAAACGGCGAGATCGTCGCCGGTATTATATACAATCCAATTAATGATGAATTGTTTACGGCGGAGCGAGGCCAAGGCGCCCATCTCAATGAAAAACGCATTCGGGTTGCCACGCGATCCAGTCTTGAGAATTGTGTCATCGCCACCGGAGTTCCGCATCGAGGCCGTGGCAACCACGATATGTTCCTCAACGAGTGCCGGGCCATTATGGGACAGGCCGCCGGTATCCGGCGGACGGGTTCTGCCGCTCTAGATCTGGCATGGGTTGCAGCAGGTCGTTTTGACGGCTACTGGGAGCGCGGTCTTTCAGCCTGGGACATTGCTGCGGGGATCATAATCGTCAGGGAAGCCGGAGGTTTTGTCTCGGATCTGGATACGAGAAAATCCCCCATCGACACCGGCGATATTGTGGCGGGAAATGAGCGAATTCATAATGAAATTCGGCATATAGCAAATTCCGTCGCTAAAAAAGAGTCGTGAAATTTGTCTCTTTTGCCTAATTTAAACCTGTAGTTTGTGTTAGCAGCCCAAGGCATAAATGTGCTAGATCAGATGCCGATTGAATTAAGGGCCAGGATAAAGAGCCTATGGATACTCAAAATTTGACGCGAACCTTATCCCGACCACAGGTTTATCTCTGGCGGATGATCATTTTTCTGGTGCTGATCGGTTTCATTGGCGCTGTGCTGTACGCGCCAATTGCGCGCGCATTCATGGCGAATCCGGCACTGAACGGCCTGATTATCGCCGTTCTTGTTATTGGAACGCTTTACAGTTTCAGTCAGGTCACGCGACTTTATCCCGAAATACGCTGGGTCAACACTTTCAGAGTTTCAGAACCTGGCCTATCGGTCGATCGCAAACCAAAACTATTGGCGCCTATGGCCAATATGCTCCGTGACCGCACGGGTCATCTGTCCTTGTCCACCGTTTCCATGCGATCGCTTATGGATTCCATCGCCTCGCGTCTCGACGAGGCCCGGGACACATCCCGATATCTCGTGGGCCTGCTCATCTTTCTCGGACTGCTCGGTACATTCTGGGGTCTGCTTGAAACGATCCAGTCTGTCGGGACAACGATCAACGCACTGGACACCAGTGGCGGCGACAGCCTGGTGATTTTCGAAGAGCTTAAATCCGGTCTCCAGGCTCCCCTCAGCGGTATGGGAACGGCGTTTTCGTCGTCGCTTTTTGGTCTTGCAGGCTCACTGGTGCTGGGATTTCTGGATCTGCAGGCATCGCAATCACAGAACCGGTTCTACAACGAGCTTGAGGAATGGCTGTCGAGCATCACCGAGCTCGGATCCGGCGAAGGCGTGACCGAGGCCTCCAACAATCAGATGCAGATGGCGCTGATGGAAATGCACAGAAGCATGAACGAACTTGGCGTCAACATACAGAATGGTATTGCCTCAGGTCACGGTCAGTCCGATGAGGCGGTCAAGGAACTAGCCCGCGGCATTGACAAGTTGGTCAAGCAAATGCGGGCGGAACAAAAAGTTGTTCGCGAATGGGTCGATGAACAAGCGGCCCAGCAAGTGGAATTGGCCAACGCCCTGCGAGAATTTTCCGCAAGCGTCGGCATCAAAAGGCCAAGGGGACGCTAATCTATGGCTCTGGCACGTTCACGACGAAGGGAAACCGGCGGCAATTACTGGCCGGGATTCGTCGATGCCATGGCCACACTCTTGCTTGTCGTGACGTTCTTGCTTTCCATGTTCATGATCGTGCAATATTTCGTGACACAGGAATCCAGCGGCAAAGATACTGCTCTTCAGCGGTTGAACCGGCAGATCGCCCAGCTTACTGAACTACTGGCACTGGAGCAGGGCCAGAAGCAGTCGCTGCAACAAACGATTGCCTCCTTGCGTTCCTCCCTCGGAGAAGCCCAGAGCGAAAACAAGCGTTTGCAGGGTATTGTCGGCATTGAGGGTGAAAAAAGCAAAACTGCAGGCAGCCGAATTGAAGCCCTTGAGAGCAATCTCGCAAAACAGCAAAATATCTCATCGGATGCCCTGGCGCAGGTCGAGCTTCTGAATCAACAATTATCCGCCCTCAGACGGCAAATCGGCGCTTTGCAGGAAGCCCTATCGGCATCGGAACAGCGCGATCAGGAAAATCAGGCGCGGATTTCTGATCTCGGTCGTCGTCTCAATGTTGCGCTGGCGAAAAAAGTTCAGGAACTCTCACGCTACCGATCGGAATTTTTTGGCCGGCTTCGGGATGTGCTGGGAAGCAGGGAGAATGTCGAAATCGTCGGTGACCGCTTCGTATTTCAGGCTGAGGTTCTGTTTCCGTCGGGATCTGATCAGATCAATGTGGTTGGCCAAACCCAGATGATCAAGCTCGCCAGCGTTCTTAAGGAAATCGAGAATGATATTCCCAGCGAAATTAACTGGGTCTTGCGGATCGACGGCCATACGGACATCCGTCCCATCGCCACAGCTCAGTTTCCGTCGAACTGGGAACTGTCGTCGGCCCGGGCTATCTCGGTCGTGAAGTTTCTTATTTCTGAAGGCGTTGAGGCAGACCGTCTGGTGGCCGCGGGATTTGGCCAGTTTCAACCCCTCGACAATGGATCCAGTGAAGAAGCACTGCGGCGAAACCGGCGTATCGAGCTTAAACTAACAGAAAAATAAGACGCGTTTGGGCGACGAATTTTCAATTCTGCCTAGTCATTACTCGGCAGCCTGGCCGACGAACTGCAAACTCGCAAGCCGTGAATAAATACCGTTTTCCGAAATCAAGGAATTATGGTTTCCGGATTCGACAAGTCGGCCTTCATCAAGCACAAGAATCTTATCGGCGTTCTGGACCGTTGAAAGGCGATGCGCAATGACCAGAGTCGTTCGATCTTTTTTTACCCTCTCAAGAGCGATCTGAATTTGCTCCTCGCTCTCGGAATCCAGTGCACTTGTGGCCTCGTCCAGAAGTAAAATGGGTGCTTTACGGAGAAAAGCTCTGGCGATAGCGATACGCTGCCGCTGCCCCCCGGACAGTGTCGTACCCTTCTCGCCCAGGCGGGTCTCATAGGATGACGGCAATTTCTCGATGAACTCATGAGCCTGAGCCGCCTTGGCCGCTTCGATAATATCTTCCATGGAAACATCCGGAGCCCCGAACCGGATGTTGTCCGCGACTGAGTCGTCAAAGACATCGGGGCTTTGGGAGACATAAGAGATCTGCCTCCGTAGAATCTCCAGATCAACCTCCCGGATGGAATTATCATCGATCTTTATATGACCCTGATTGGGATCATAAAATCTCAGCAGCAAAGCAAAGAGCGTACTCTTGCCAGAACCGGAGGCCCCCACAATGGCCACTGTTTCACCGGCCCGGACTTCAAATGAAACATCATTTAGAGCTGGCTGATCCGGTCGCGTCGGATAAGCAAAATGCACATTTTCAAACGTGACAATTCCTGTAGCCGGCGTCGCCATAGGCCTCGGATTTTCAGGTGACTTGATTTGGGATTTGACGGCGAGGAGTTCGGTGAGCCTTTCGGTCGCGCCCGCTGCCTGTTGTATCTCGCCCCAGACCTCGCTCAAAGTTCCCAGCGAACTACCCGCAAGAACCGCGTAGAGGACAAATTGTCCGAGCCGTCCGCCGGTCATCGATCCGGCATGAACATCCTGCGCGCCCACCCAAAGAATTGCAACAATTGTCGCGAAGATGAGAAAAATGGCCATGGCCGTTAATCCGGCCCGAGCGCGGGTTCTTTGCCGGGCCGATAAAAACGCCAACTCCACAGAGCCAGCGAATCGGGAATTCACTTCAGTTTCGTTTGTATAGGCCTGAAGGGTTCGCACGGAAGTCAGCATTTCACTAGCGTAAGCGGATGCTTCTGCCAGGTCATCCTGAGCCTGTCGGGTCAACCTGCGCACCATCCGCCCATAACCGATTATCGGCAGAATGATCAGTGGTATAGCGACGAGAACGAGGGCGGAAAGCTGAGGACTTGTGATGATCATCATGATCACGCCACCGATCAGCATAACAAGGTTTCTAAGCGCCTGAGATACGGCGCTGCCAACGGCCGTCTTTATCTGGGTTGTGTCCGCGGTCAGGCGCGACATCACTTCGCCGGAACGCGTGAATTCAAAAAATGCTGGTGACAGACGACTGACATGGGCGAAGACATCAGCTCTTAGATCGGCGACAACACGTTCTCCCAACCAGGTGACGAAATAGAAGCGTGCCGCACTGGCCACAGCGAGTACCAGACCAATAGAAATCATCACCATAAAGTACTGATCGATGAATGTGGTTGTCTGGGATGAAAATCCCTGATCGATCATGCGCCGCACACCGAGGGGAAGCACGAGCATCGCCGCCGCCGCTATGAGCAGAGCGACCAAGGCTGCGCTCAATTTGTACCTGTAACGCAGCAGGTAAGGCCATAAAGTCTTCAGCGCCTTCAGGGATTTCTTATCTTTTTGCTTTGAAGCACCCTCTGCTTCGGCAAGCGCTTCTGGCTGGTCGCTGGTTTCGATCTTAGTCTCCAACTTTTCTATCTGACCTGATAACTCAGATCTCACGAATTTTGGACGAATTGCTAATATTCCTGGTTTTATATCCAATTCGACCGTTGTAATTGTCAATAGCTCATCGCCGAAGTGGTGAATTCAAATTAAATAATTCGAATTCTTACACGGCCCTTGTTAATCTCAAAGACATCATGTATAGCACAGGCGTTTAGAATCCGGATTTGGTCATAATTTGTTGATGCGAGCACAATCTCGCATGGTCCTGTTTAGCCATCACATTAGATAACTTCACCCAGCGTGAGTCGCGAGAATTAGTATGAAAAAAGAAATACATCCAGATTATCACAAAATCACCGTTGTTATGACCGATGGCACTGAATTCGAAACCTATTCGACTTACGGGTCCGAAGGTGACCAGCTCAAACTGGATATCGATACAAAAACTCACCCGGCTTGGACCGGCGGCGGCCAGCATTTGACGGACCGTGGTGGACGGATCTCCAAGTTTAAGAAGAAATACGAAGGCTTTCTCGGCTCTTAACAAGCCACACTCTATTTCCCGTTCAGCAGGATGCTTACCTCTGGTTTTTTGGAGCCGGTGCCCTTTATCGCACGCGCATCTCTGGTCTACAGTGCACTTGATCCGAGGCTCACCAAATAAATACAAGGCGCAATGCACAGCAAGACCGCGTGAGCGATAAATCAAGTTTATCTGGGGATTGTAGTGTCAAACAGAGAGTTACTGCGCTTCGAATGCAGATCTCAATTGTTCCATCGAGCCATTGATCGGCGACATCGGGACGTGAATATTCTCTCTCCGCTCCGATTGAATCAGTTGATCAAGCATGATGATGCGGTCGTAAAGACGAAAACTTGAATGAACGAGTTGCTTGAGCTCTTCGGGCAGTTCTTCAAAATGCTTGGTGTGACCTGTTCTTCCAATGGCGCGAAGTTTCACACGATTTTTTTCCTGAAACGCTTCTTCGGCAGACATTTCGCCTTCGTTCACGGCCCTCCGCACTAGGAGCCAGGACGCGAGTTGCATGAGTCGCGTGGTAAGGCGCATGCTCTCCGTTGCGTAGGCAAGAGAGACGTGACCGGAAAGCTCACGGGACTCATCACGGCCCTGTCCATCAAGATAAGCTGCCGTATCTTCGACGAGGGTCATTCCCTCTCGAAACAGTGATTTGAATTGTTCGGATTGTATATACTTTTGGCCAAAAGCAATCGTATTGGATCCCGCACTATCCGATTGGCCTCTACTCTTCTCGCCTATCATCGCACACTCACTTTAACGCTACAAAACTATAAGGTCCGCCAGTTTAAGTTTACCATAATACGAATCATAAGACCCGAATTTGTCACCATCATGGTTAACAATGAAATCTTAAGAGTAAATGACCGTATCAAAATGAATTATTGCAGGTAAAAAAAATGAGCCGCTATATGCGGCTCAGAAAGTTAACAGGGAGGCGTCAAACAGAGTGGACATTATCCACTCAATATCCAGATGACTGGATGTGACCAATGTATAAGAAGTTTGCTTAATAATTGGTTAAACGGATTACCAATAAATATTCATGAAACGAATAATCATCATGAATCCGTTACGGGAGTAAGGTATTCAAATCCAAATTTATTCAAGTTGGGAACTAATTTACTGGAATATCTTCAGTCAGATTTAAATAAAGAATTGGCGGTATCCAGCGAACTCTTTTTCTGCTCCTTGATTTCTGAAATTCTCACAATTTCTTCTTGCAGAGTTGTTACGAGCAGAGTTAGTTCCTCCACTGAATAATTTGACAAATCCATCCCAATTTCAAAAGCCGGTCGTTTTCTCGGTTCATTTTCTTCGATTTCCATGTTTATCTCCCGTCCATATTTACCGCATATCCGGATTTCGGCGCGTGCGGTGATGTCTTTTATGTGTTCATTTTTCGGATGTGTTCAAATTCTGAAAATATCCGAAAACCTTCCAATGGCTCGGTATTGCACAATAATAACTTCACAAAATTCCAAATTTGCGGGACAATTCTAGTCTCCTGAATGGGCCGACACAATTCCTAAGAATTGGGCCACATGAATTGTGCAAGTCGATCAGGAGCAGAAGAGTTAGGCCGCAAGAGCCTGACGCAGGGGAATAATATTGCGGGGATATAGCAGACTTTGACTGACTGGTATCAAGCCATCGTGGACACCCATGTCGACAAGCAAGGTTCAGTGGAACTGGCGACGAGAGTGACATCTGTGATGATGCGTTCCGGACTGATCGAACCAATGGACGATATGGTCGACTTCGGGCGAAAGTCCGTGTCCAGTTTCGCCCCGGGCCCCCGATTCGCGGAGTATTTTGATCACAAAACAGGGACTGAAAACCTGGAAATTCATGCTGGCGGCTGGGTCAGTGATTATGGAATTGTCGGATTGGAATTGGCAGCCTGTCCCGTATGTGGAACAGAAATTTCAATTCAGAACGCGGAGGAACTAGAAATACTGAAAATGGAACTGGTTAAGGCCAGCCATCGGTTCTTAAAAACCGGGAATGACGCGTCGCTTCCATGTCCCATCTGTACCGGGGAAAATTTGATCAAATACTGGCAAACGGAACCTCATCTCGGATTTTGTCAACTGGCTTTCGTGTTCTGGAACTGGCCTCCTGTGCAGGAATGTCGCTACGACCTAGTACGTTATCTGGGTGAAACCTTGAAACATAACATTGTTTTCACCTACGGCCGTCTTTAGTCCCTTCCCCAATAATAAAATTAGTTCCATACGCCAGATTGCACATTGCATTGCCCTAGGTTAGACCGTATATAGACATTATCTCCAAACAATTTTTTTGAATTCTCCGTTCAACAAAAATGATCGAAGAACCGAGGTATATGCAATGACCGGAACGCCATTAATGCCCAAAGCTACCGCCGTATGGCTGGTGGATAATACAGCTCTGACATTTGAACAGATTGCTGAGTTCTGTGGTTTGCATGTGCTGGAGGTAAAAGGCATCGCAGATGGCGATGTTGCCCAGGGAATTCGCGGGAAAGACCCGATTGCATCAGGCGAATTAACACGGGAAGAGATTAGACGGGCACAAGCAGATTCCGACTTTCGCCTAACCTTACATGAGTCGAAGATTGAAATACCCGAAGTAAAATCCAAGAAGGGTCCCAAATATACGCCTGTCTCGAGACGACAGGATCGCCCCAATGCGATCCTCTGGTTGTTGCGCAACCACCCGGAACTTAAGGACTCGCAGGTCATGCGTCTTGTCGGGACGACAAAGCCAACAATTCAATCGATCCGCGAGCGTACCCACTGGAATTCGGCGAATCTGCAACCTGTCGATCCAGTGACTTTAGGACTATGCAGCCAAACTGACTTGGATAAACAGGTCGTTCGTGCAGCGAAGCGCGTGGAGCGTGAGATGAAAGCTGCAGAAAAAGAAAAGGGAACAGCCGAGACCTTACTCCCGACATCGGAAACCGTCGAACCAACTTTGGATAGCGCCTCCATCGAAGCTCCGGTATCGGATGAAAATCTCTCTAGCCTTGTCGAACAGGCTGAGGA
>JBPCWG010000073.1:0-11325 GCA_051009705.1 Methyloligellaceae bacterium
TTTTTTGGCTACTGCCGTGACTGTATATCTGAGCCGATATTCATGTCCGCCCTGACAACTCAGTTCTGGAACGATTATTCAACCGGCCATTGTCAAGTCATCACAAACACGGCACAGACAAGAATGCCGAGGACCATTGTCACCAGCCGTTCCCGGTTACGATCCATGAATTGCGTGACCACCCCGGGGCCGCCATTGAATACAAACCGTAACAAAGAAACCAAACCGGCCAGTCCCAGACCAAACAGGACCCAGTGTCTAATATCCGTTGTTTTGGATGCAATCGGATCTGTGTTCAGATAGATCTGGTCGACGATGGCGATGCTGGCACTTGCAAACACGATGGCCGAAGCGATCCCCAGACCGAAAAGAAGTATATAACGCACAATACCACCACTACGCTTGTTACCCTGCTCTCGATCCTAGGACGAAGGGGTAAATTATTCGGTAACGAAGGCTGCGGATTATGGTTACCAAAATCTTAATCACGCCTTCCATTTGATGGTGCAACCCATGGAGGAAAATTGTGTCTCCGGTTCCTTACCGGTTTCTGTGATCCTCTTCATGGCGTCGACCAGTTCCCGCGGCGCAGCGGGATCAATATGATTGACCCGGTTGGAGTCGAGGCGGCCGCGATACTGAAGTTCGAGGTCGGCATTAAATCCGAAAAAGTCCGGTGTACAAAAGGCCCCATAGGCCCGCGCCACTTCCTGGGTCTCATCGTGCAGGTAAGGAAATGTGAATTGATGGTCGTTGGCAAAACGTCCCATGTGTTCAAAGGAATCCTGTGGGTACTGATTGGCGTCATTGCTGCAGATCGCCGCGCAGCCAATGCCCATCTCCATCAATTCATTCATGTCACGCACCATTCGATCGACGGAAGCGAGGACATAGGGGCAATGATTGCAAAGAAAAACAATCAAGGTGCCGTGCTTGCCCCGTATATCGGCTAAGGCGTGGACCGCGCCGTCTGTCGCAGCCAAGGTAAAGGTCAGTGCTGCCCATCCAAACGCACAAAGGGGAGGCTGTACGGGCATGATGCGTTCTCCTTGGGAAATCGTCGCATGTGGAGTTCAGGGGGCGGGGCGAAACGAGTGAAATGCAACTTTTGTGTAGATCTGTTGAAAGGACATAAGCAAGAGTTGAAATTCGAATCCCGCCCCCATCAGAAATCTTTTCCACATATTATGAACTTGATCTTTACAGAACAGGCATGCGGCAAAAAGTTGAATTGACGAAAACCGAATATCACGACATACTCACCGTATTAATCATGAAAGGAGGTCTAGGAAAATGACTCCTCCTAAAGCGGAAAAGCCGAACTGATACGGGTTGCAACGCTGATTTTTCAGCAGAACAATCTCAGGACGGCGTTAAAAAACAAATCGCAATAAACTCGATTTTCGACGTGGGATGTCTTCCGGATATTTGTGTATGTTCGTACGCGTAACCCACATACTATCGAGTATCTGATGTGGCAGCAAAGCTCTTTGTTTCGGACCAAATGAGCGCCCAGCTGTGGTGAAATATCTGCTCCTGTTGACATAGGGTAGCCCGGACGGGCAGCGGACACCGAGATCAGAAAATTGAGCCCGAATGCGAACCTCAACTCGTGAAGAATTTTGAGCCTCGCGCTTCTCTTTCTTACAGTTGAACGGTGAATCTGAAAGAACGGGAATTTATTGCGAAAGAGAACTCCGGGCAGAAACCTGTCCGGAGTTTTCCTGTGTTCGGGCGCCATAATATTAACGCAATAAAGGCATTCAGGCGCAGAAAACCTGCCGTGCACAGAATTTGTACCAATCGGTAGGCTTGAATAATTAGTATCAATGCGCATATCTGCATCACAGACGGCATCTGCCGGTATAGACCTTTGCCTGTATCAAAGTCCTCATTTGACCGAAGACAATCCGAACATGTCCGTGTCCGGTCAAACACATCAATTGACGCCATAAATTGACGGATAAGATTCAGTCGTCCCGGAATCCTCGATTTTCAGGCGGATTGGTACCGATAATGGGAAATTCACGCATTTTCCGCGGAAGCTGTGACTTCCCAACGCTTGCGCGCATTGCCTTCCCGTGCGACCAACGCTAGAAATAGTCCAACAGATTCGAATGGGATATGGGAATCGGTGCTGTTTGTACTCATACCTAATTAAACAAAAACACGAGTACGAGACTTACAAAAAAAGACGAAACATATGGCTGCATCAAGAGATCTTTTTGCAAGACTAGAAGACGCATTCACTCGTAAACCCGCGCGCGGTGGCAAAAAAAACCGCAAATCGAAATCCGAAGAGGACGGGTATACAGCTGCCGACATTGAGGTTCTGGAAGGTCTGGAACCTGTGCGTCGGCGCCCGGGTATGTATATCGGAGGCACAGATGAGAAAGCCTTGCACCATCTGTTCGCTGAAGTTATCGATAATGCTATGGACGAGGCCGTCGCCGGTCATGCCAACTGGATCGATGTCCACCTGTCTGACGATGGCTGGCTGACCGTAACAGACAATGGCCGCGGTATTCCTGTCGATCCGCATCCGAAATTCAAGAACAAATCGGCCCTTGAAGTCATCATGACGACACTGCATGCGGGTGGAAAGTTTGACTCCAAGGTCTATGAAACCTCTGGCGGCCTTCACGGTGTCGGTGTCTCCGTTGTCAATGCTTTGTCGGAAACCCTGAAAGTCGAAGTCGTCCGCGGGCAAAAACTCTACCGCCAGGAATTTTCCCGCGGCAAACCGAAAGGCAGTCTGAAAAAAGGCGGTTCAATCAAGAACCGGCGCGGAACCAAGGTGAGCTTCAAACCGGACCATAGAATCTTTGGTAAATCGGCAAAATTCAAACCGGCCCTGCTGTTTCGCATGTCGCGCTCAAAAGCCTACCTCTTTGGGGGCGTTGAAATTCGCTGGTCGTGTGATCCCCAGTGCCTTGGCGCCAATGACAAGACACCCGAGAAAGCAACGTTTCACTTCCCTGGCGGGCTCAAGGATTTTCTCGGTTCCCGCATCGAGGGCAGTGCCCGGATCACTGATAACATTTTCTTCGGAAAGGTCGAACGGGAAGGCGGCCACGGATCCTGCGAATGGGCTATTTGCTGGATTGGCGACAGAGATGGATTTCTGAACTCCTACTGTAACACGGTGCCAACTGGCGAAGGAGGAACCCACGAAACCGGCTTCAGGGCCGCACTCGTCAAGGGATTGCGCTCATTTGGCGAATTGTCGAATAATAAGAAGGCCGCCAGTATTACCGCCGATGATGTGCTTAACTCCGCTGCAGGCATGCTGTCCGTATTTATCCGCGAACCCGAATTCCAGGGTCAGACCAAAGATAAACTCGCGACACAGGAGGCGGCACGGATTGTCGAAAACACAGTGCGCGACGAGTTCGATCACTGGCTGACCGCCAGCCCGCAACAGGCAAACAAGCTGCTGGAATGGGTTGTAGATCGTGCCGAGGAACGAATTCGGCGACGCAAGGAAAAAGAGGTCAACCGCAAATCCGCTGTCCGGAAACTCAGACTACCCGGCAAGCTCGCCGACTGCTCGAAGTCGTCGAAAGAAGGGACAGAGATATTTATTGTTGAGGGGGACTCTGCCGGGGGCTCGGCCAAACAGGCCCGAAACCGCCATACGCAGGCCATTCTCCCCTTGCGCGGTAAAATCTTAAACGTCGCCAATGCCAGCTCCATCAAGCTCGCCCAGAACCAGCTCATATCCGATCTGATTCAGGCCCTCGGCTGTGGCATCGGTTCCAATTATCGGCAGGATGACCTTCGCTATGAAAAGGTCATCATTATGACCGACGCCGATGTCGACGGGGCGCACATTGCCTCCCTTCTGATAACCTTTTTCTTCAGCCAGACACCGGAGCTGATAGAAAACGGCCACCTCTATCTCGGTGTACCGCCGCTGTTTAAAATTACGCAGGGGTCCCACACAGCCTACGCCCGTGACGACGCTCACAAAGTCGAATTGATCGAGACGGAATTCAAGGGACGCGGAAAGATCGAAATATCGCGCTTTAAAGGGCTGGGTGAAATGATGCCGAGCCAACTCAAAGAAACCGCAATGAACCCGGAAACGCGCAACCTGCTGCGCATTGAAATTGACGACAACCCCAAACAGACCGCAAATCTCGTCAATCAGCTCATGGGCAACAAGCCGGAAGCCCGGTTCAAATTCATTCAGGAAAATGCGGAGTTCGTTGCCGATGATCTCCTGGATATCTGATCTTTTTGACCATACAGATAAGATAGATAATTACATTTCTGCTAAGTGTGCGTCTCCCATTGTGAATCCTCGGAATTTTTGATGACAAATCGTTGATCGCCGGGATTACGAATTTTCTTAAATTGGACATGACTCTTACCTAATATGCGGCGAATTCGGGCGCCAGGATAAAGTTTCGAGAAAGTCCGGACAGCGTCTGGACAAACAGGGGACTTTGATCGCATATGCAAACGCTTCGCCTCAATAGTCAGAGATTGCGGGGACTAATGATAGTCCTCTTAATTATTGCAGCATCTGTATTTTTCCGGGCATCAAACTCCTGGGCCGCGGGCAATGAATCCACAGCAGCCCTCGTAGCCGCCATCCCGACCGCCGTGCCGCAGGTTTTGACGTCGGGAATCTGGGAAGATCAGGGAAATCAAGGCGTTTACCGCGTGGTTGTCGTAAATTCTGTTGGCGAAGACAAATCGTTCAGCACCCAAATATTCGTACAATGGCTCGAAAGCAGAAAAGGCCAGACGACAATGGCCGTCCATTCAACCGTCGAAGTCAAGGAAGCAGTGAACCAGGATCTGAAAGACGCGTTTGTTTTCATGGACGCGGAAGAGAAGAATGCCGTACTTTTGATTATTTCCTCGTTTGACGAAAAAGCTGAACAGGATCGCCAGCTCTGGGTCAAACTGACCACGCCGGGAACCTATGAAATTGTTCCCGCTGTAGAAGTCCGGGGTTCGGAAATAGGTGGCGAGGACGAACCGGCCCGGTAATAGAGGATTTGCGAGCTTCATTTTTGTCACAACGCAGTTGCGAATAAAGATTTTCTTCTGATTTTGGGGAGTTTTTCAGACATTCAATTGACAAAATCGGACGAGTAACTATGTTACCCGTAACTAAATAGGGTTAGATTCGCTAGATTTAGTTCAAGGATTTAAGTATCGGGTGGTAGAAACCTGATAGTACTCTATTTCAACTCAATGATACACATTTGGACATAAGAACTCATCCGCGCATGAGCTTTAAATCTCTTAATCTTAGTCAAAAAGTCCTCGATGCTGTCACAGCTGCCGGTTTCGATGATCCTACACCCATTCAAAAAGATGCCATTCCGGTTGCTATTGAAGGCCGGGACGTACTCGGTATAGCACAGACGGGTACTGGCAAAACGGCGTCCTTTGTTCTGCCAATGCTCATGCGTCTTGAACGCGGGCGGGCGCGGGCAAGGCTGCCGCGCTCACTTATTTTGGCACCAACTCGGGAGCTTGCTGCCCAGGTTGCCGAAGCCTTTGAGACCTTGGGAAGTCAGCATAAGCTGACTGTGGCTTTGCTCATCGGCGGCGTTTCGTTTGAAGATCAGTTTAAAAAACTAGACCGTGGCGCTGACGTGGTGATTGCTACGCCCGGTCGGCTGATGGATCATTTCCAACGAGGCCGGTTGATGTTGACGGCAATCGAAATCCTGGTGATCGATGAAGCTGACCGTATGTTGGATATGGGATTTATTCCCGACATTGAGCAAATCTGCAAGCTCCTGCCCTTCACCCGGCAAACTCTGTTTTTCTCCGCTACCATGCCACCGGAGATCACCCGCCTTGTGAATAATTTTCTTCACAATCCGGTTCGCGTGGAAGTCGCCCCGCCGGCGACCACTGCCAATACTATCGAGCAGAAATTTGCATTTGTGCCCGGAACGGATTTTGAAAAACGAGAGGCCCTGCGAGAGATTATCCGCAGTCAGAAAATCAGCAACGCCATTATTTTCTGCAATCGCAAACGCGACGTATCGATTCTATTTCGATCCCTGATCAAACACGGATTTAATGCCGGGGCCCTGCATGGCGACCTGGATCAGCACCAGCGCACAAAAACTCTAGACCAGTTTCGTGCCGGCGAGCTAACCCTGCTTGCGGCCAGCGATGTCGCGGCCCGGGGCCTCGATATTCCGGAAGTGAGCCATGTCTTCAATTTCGATGTGCCGGCCCATGCGGAGGATTATGTTCACAGAATTGGACGCACAGGCCGGGCTGGACGAAAGGGTTTTGCCGCAACACTCGTGACTTCCGCGGATCTCAAACAACTGAAAGCAATCGAAAAGCTTGTTGGTGTCACCCCGGAATGGATTGGTGAAGAACCCGGCAAAGCCGCGAAACCGGATTCACAACGGCGCGTGGCCAGGGGATCGAGAAATACCAAGGAAAATTCCAGAGAAAAATCTCAAGAGAAATCAAGATCGAAAAGACAAGGACGTCGGCCGGATAAATCTACAGGTCAAAGCCAAAAAGGTGCGCAAAAATCTGGAGAACAATCCCGGGAAAGGGAAAATGTCGTCGGAATGGGAGATCATGTGCCGGCATTTATGACACGAACCATCCCAATACGTTGATGTTTCTGGAAAAATAAAGTTTTTCGCTAATTAAATTTACATTCCATTAACTCTAAAATAGCAGAGTTAACTTCCAGATATATTATGGAATTCCTGTGCCGCTGTCTGACTTTCCAGTGACAACGGTGGGATATCCGTAATTTGCCTAGACTGTTTGGCCTGATTGATTTTGACGATCAGGTAGGAATATATGGAGGGTGGACCTTTGCCAGTGGATGCACATATTGAGCGGACTTATCAGTTCGGTGAAAAAGCCCTAGGCTATCTGAAATACAATGAAACCGCGGCAATTCCGCGGAATTACGAGCTTTGGTACACCTATGCTTCAGGTGTTAATCCGCAGCTCATCAAGGCCATCCAGGAAGCCTTGTCAAAGAATTCAAAGCTATCAGTCGAAGATACGGACAGCATTTATGAAGCCTTTCTGTCGCCCCACAAAATAACGGAAAAAGTGGAGCAGGTCGGCAGCGATATCAGTTCGGAGGTCAAAGCCATATTGCATCTGCTGGAAACGACAGCCAGTTCAACGGGGCAGTATGGAGAATCTCTGGAAGTTGTCGCCGACGAGCTGACAGATATTAAGGAACCTTCTCAGCTCAAACCGATATTGGCCTCTCTTATTGAAGCGACGACGCAGATGGCCTCGAACAGTCGTGAGTTGGAAGTACGGCTTGAGGAATCTCATGACCAGATTGAAAAGCTGAACGCATCGCTTGAAACCATTCGTATGGAATCGATGACCGATCAGCTGACCAATATTCCCAACCGCAAACTCTTTGACCAGACATTTAAAGCCCGCACCGCTGACGCAGAATCCTCCGGCGAACCATTATGTCTGCTCATGCTCGACATCGACCACTTCAAAAAATTCAATGATAATTATGGTCATCAGACCGGCGACCAGGTGCTGCGTCTCGTTGCTCATGCCATGAAATCGAACGTCAAGGGACGCGATCTAGCGGCCCGTTACGGAGGCGAAGAATTCGCCATTATTCTTCCGCAAACCACTCTGGACGCAGCGCTGACTGTTGCCGAACAAATTCGCCTGGCAATCATGAACAAGGAACTCGTTAAGAAATCAACGGGTGAGAAACTCGGTCGTATTACCGTCTCTATCGGCGCCGCTCTGTATAATCCGGGTGAACCCCTTGATGAGTTTATGAACCGGGCCGATACTTGCCTTTACGCTGCCAAGCATGCAGGCCGGAACCAGGTCAAATCGGAACGCGATGAAATCAGTTCACCAATGGCGGATTCAGCCTGACGGCTATCCGGTCCTGCTCAGAGCAAAAATCAGGAAAGTTTGACTGTCTTCTCAAAGTCCCCGAGCGCATCCTGTGCGGCGGGAACGATTTCTACGGACTCGCCGCATCCGCAGGCTGAAGACTGATTGGGATTATTGAAAACAAACCCGGCATTCAGCTTTTCAATCCGGTAGTCCATCTCTGTGCCCAGGAGGAAGAGAACCGCTTTGGGATCAATCAGGATCTTAACCCCTTTGTCCTCGATAATCTCATCCATCGGATTGATTTCCGAAGCATAGTCCATGGTGTACTCCATGCCTGCGCAACCGCCATTGTTGACGCCAACGCGCACGCCGACGATACCCCCCGCCGCTTTCTCCATCAGCTTGCCGATCTGCGCGGCAGCTTCTTCGGTCAGTGTCATGACTTTTGGTCTGTTCATTGATCGATCTCAATTGCTGCTTTCGGACTAGATTCTACTCTTACCACAGAACGACAAACGTACTGCAGAAATTGTTAGTACATGTTTAAGGCGACCCGCGCTTCATCGGACATTCGGGACATGTCCCAGGGCGGATCGAACACAAGGTTCACTTTGACATCCGAAACACCGTTGACGGAACGCACGGCGTTTTCGACCCAGATCGGCATCTCTCCGGCTACGGGACAACCCGGAGCCGTCAACGTCATGTCGACCTCTACGAAGCGGTCATCATCGACATCGATACGATAAATCAGGCCGAGCTCATAGATGTCGACGGGAATTTCGGGATCGTAAACGGATTTCAGGGCCGCAACCATATCTTCCGTAAGCTGCTCGATTTCCTCATCACTGAGCGCTGAGTCCAGATGCTTCGATGGCTCTTTTCCGGGATCTCCGTCCATTGCCATATCCCCGGCTTCTTCACTCAATTGTGCAGGTGCCTGCTCACCGGGAAGGACCTCGGCAGAGTTGTCAGCGCCAGTGTCAGTGTCAGTGTCAGTGCCAGTGCCAGTGCCAGTGCCTGTGCCTGTGTGTTCGTTTTCGCGATTCTCAATCATTGGCTTCAATATTTCGTTTACAATAAATGAGTTTGAAAGTTGTTCAAAAGCTCCATGGCCTTATCCCCTTCCAATGTCCCAGTGCGATCTTCAAGTGAAGAAATCTTCGGCCTTCAAAAGGGCCTCAACCAGAATATCTATTTCTTCGCGCGTATTGTACATACCCAACGAAGCCCGGCAAGTCGATGTTACGCCGAAACGTTGCAGCAGGGGTTCCGCGCAATGGGTGCCGGCGCGTACAGCCACCCCTGAACGGTCAATAATTGTGCTTATATCATGGGGATGGACGCCCTGCATCTCGAAGGAGATGATGCTCGCTTTTCCCGGAGCTTCGCCGATAATCCTCAAACTATTGATTTTCTTCAAAGATTTCTGTGCATACTCTGCCAGATCGCGTTCATGCCTCTTGATATTTTCAACACCTATAGACTGCATATAGGTCAACGCGGCTCCGAGTCCAATAGCCTGGACAATGGGAGGGGTGCCCGCTTCGAAGCGGTGGGGTGGTGCTGCATAGGTAACTTTGTCCTTGTGCACTTCTCCGATCATCTCGCCGCCGCCCATAAAGGGAGGCATGGCTTCAAGGTGTTCCATTTTCGCCCACAGCACGCCAATGCCCGATGGGCCGTAAACCTTGTGCCCGGTGAATATATAAAAATCGACCCCCAGAACTTGAACGTCGACCGGCTCGTGGACGGCACCCTGACTGCCATCGACGAGGACCGGAATGTTCCGGCCGCGGCAAATATCGGCAATCTTCTTGATTGGTACAATAGTCCCGAGAACATTGGAGACGTGCGTAATCGCCACCATTTTCGTGCGATCTGTCAGTGATTTTTCAAAGGCTTCAAGAGAAAAGCTGCCATCGTCTTCGACAGGAACCCAGACCAGATTTGCCCCGCGCCGTTCACGGTGAAAATGCCAGGGAACAATGTTCGAGTGGTGTTCCATGATGGATAAAACAATCTCGTCACCTTCCTGGATCTGAATACTTCCGAAGGACTGTGCCACGAGATTGATTGCCGCCGTCGCATTGCTGGTAAATATGATCTCGTCGACGCCGGGGGCATTGATAAAGTTGGCTGCCGCCTGTCGCGCGGCTTCATAGTTCGCGGTCGCTGTATTGCTCAGAAAATGGAGACCGCGGTGAACGTTGGAATATTCCTCTTCATAGGATTTTCGGATGGCTTCCAGAACCACTCGCGGTTTCTGAGCAGACGCCCCATTGTCCATATAGACCAGCGGCTTGTCGTAAATGGTGCGCGACAATATGGGAAAATCCGCCCGAATGCGTGCAACATCGTAGTCAGACGATCGCCCTCTCGCGACGTTCTGCTCCGCTTTTTTGTTGCGGGCATCCACTCAGGTCCATCCTTCCGACAACCAGTCGCGTGTTTGCCCCTGGATGAACTGGCGCATTTCGTCCTGGCTCAACTCCTCAACAGCCTCACCAACGAATGCAGTAATCAAAAGGGCTTTGGCTTCGCGTTCACCGATACCCCGGGATCTGAGATAGAACAGAAGATCCTCATCGATCTGCCCGGATGTCGACCCGTGGCCGCAGGCAACGTCATCGGCGAAAATCTCCAGTTCTGGCTTGGAATCAAACTCAGCCTCATCTCCCAGCAGCAGGGCCTGGGCCATTTGCTTGCCATCGGTCTTTTGAGCTTCCGGCTTCACGATCAATTTGCCCTGAAAAATACCTTTCGCGGTATCATCAAGTACGCCTTTGAACAGCTCCCGGCTTGTGCAGCCAGGCTCGATGTGATTGACCCAGAGCCGGGTATCGCAATGTTGCGCGCCATTTTGCAGAAAAGCGCCGTTGATCTGTATTTCGGCTTCCCGCCCCGCACATTCGACAAAAATCTGGTTGCGGGAAACACTGGCACCGGTCGTATATTGAAATCCATTATAGCGGGATTCTGCGCCAAGATTGATCAGCCATGTGGACAAATGAAGGGAGTCCCGGTTCAATTGCTGAAGCTTAATGTGCTCCACATGCCCACCATCTGCGACATCGACGCGAGTCACACTGTTGGACTGAACTGTCACTCCGTCATCGCCAATATAACTTTCGACAAGTATTATCTCGGCACCTTCATCGACCCGGACGATATTCCTGGCGAACCATGAACGGTTCGCTGAAGGTGTGTCGTAGTGAATTATGTGGATACAGGCGGGTGGAGCGCTTTCATTCCGGCGCACATGTACATGTACGCCGTCATCGACAAACATGGTGTTCAACGCAAACGTAATGTCATCGGGATGATCGGGCACGGAATTTGAGAATTGCTCGACAAATTCCTTATCCGCATCTTCCAGAAGCTGGCGAACCGGTGCAATTGTCAGCGTATCCGTCTGCTCAAAACTATCAGAATGTTCCGGCACATACTGCCCGTTGACGAATACAATCCGATGTCCTT
>JBPCWG010000074.1:0-7389 GCA_051009705.1 Methyloligellaceae bacterium
TATTCCGGTCGCCGAACATGGAGGTGGTCTGGAGTTCCACGGCGAGGCGATCCGGGTCGCGGCTCAAATCTTCTTCGTCGATACGAATGATTTCTGCGGCACCGTCAAATTTCTTCACCATGTGCGCAGCGATCAGGCGACTGCGTTCGGAAACCATACCCACGTCCGGGCCGAACACCAGGACGGCATTATACTTGGCATCCGGCTGCTTGACGAAAGTGTTCGCCTGGGAAGCTTTGAGTTCAACCATGTCGGCAATTTATTAGAAAGCGCGGTAATTTTAAAGCGGCGAATACTTCACATTCAGCTTGTTTGAAAGGGCTTCGTAACCCGCCAGTTTGTTCCCCGGCGAATATTATGTGGAGGTCGCCAGATAGGCCGCAAGCCGTGTTTTAATCTCTTCTGCCAGTTCCCGTGCCGCCCGGCCTTCCGCGTCGATACGGGCACGCTCATTGGCAAAGATCGAGGTTTCGCTGTCGCCGGTATCAAACAGGGCACGTTTTAAACTGCTGCCTTTGAACATTTCCTTGTTCGTGCCCTTATGGACGAGTTTGAAATTGGCCCGGAGCTGATAGATGCGACCGCGGGCATCGCCGTCTGTTCGCACGTTGACGCTGGACTCCGATTCCTTGATCGCAAGTTCCAGGCGATATTCCGAGGGTAGCGCTTGTCCGCCACCTGTTGTTCCGTAAACCAGCTCATTACGAAGCTTCTGGCCGACACGGCCCGGAACCTTTGCAATATCGATTTTTTTGAGTTTTTCCTGGACACCCTCACCGTAACCATCGACCGACGTCGATGAATACAAAGGCTGAAAGCTGCAGGCGGCAAGCAGCGGCAATATAATACTGATCAGTCCAATATATAAGGATCGCCTGCCGAATGAATCTCGCAGTTTAAACATACGATGTTTCAACATTCGAAAATTCAACATGCGAAGTTTCGACGCGTGCAGTTTCGGAAGTCCGAACTCAGACAACGACATTCACAATCCTTTCAGGCACGACAATCGTTTTTTTCACTTCGCGCCCCTCAAGTGCCCGGATCACATTATCCAATTTCAAAGCCGCGGCCTCAATATCTTCTTTGCTCGTATCGCGGGGAATTGTCAGCTCATCGCGCCGTTTCCCATTCACCTGTACCGCAATTGTCACAGTTTCCTCGACCAGCAGAGATTTATTCAATTCAGGCCAGTTTTGTTGCGCCAATAATGTGTCATGACCAAGACGTTTCCAGCATGTCTCCGCCAGATGCGGCATCATCGGCCCAAACATCTGTACGATATATTCTCCGGCTTTCCGGAAAGCCCAGGCAAGTTCCGGAGTAACTTCACCTTCAGCAGCTTTAACCGCATTACTCAAAGAATTCGTAAACTCGTAAATATGAGCGACCGAACGGTTGAAGCGCAGGGCTTCAATGTCGCTGGAAACCGCGTTCAGTGTCTTGTGGGCCTGGCGATGAATGTCCAGGGCCTGGGGAGACAGCTCTTTCGGCTCTTCCGTTCCCAAGGCACAGGCCCGGGTGTTCAAATCGTCTACCAGCCGCCAGATTCTCTGCACGAAACGACCGGCGCCTTCGACACCGGCTTCCGTCCAAATCACATCGCGTTCCGGCGGCGAGTCGGACAGCATGAACCAGCGCGCCGTGTCAGCACCATAGTGGGCCAGGATATCATCGGGGTCGACCGTGTTGCGTTTCGACTTCGACATCTTTTCGATGGACCCGATTGCCACCTCATTGCCCGAGTCTAATTCATAGGCCTTGCGTTCATCCGCTTCACCTTCAATGCGGATTTCCGCCGGGCTCAGCCAGCCCTTGTCGTCGGAATGATAGGTTTCATGGATGACCATACCCTGGGTAAAGAGGCCCTCGAACGGTTCCTTCAGACTCAGATGTCCGGTTTCGGTCATCGCCCGGGCAAAGAACCGGGAATACAGCAGATGCAGAATGGCGTGTTCCACACCGCCGATATATTGATCCACGGGCAACCAGTAATCGACGGCTTCGCGGTTTGTCGGCGTTGCCGCTTTCGGATCGCAGAAGCGGGCAAAGTACCAGGACGAATCGACGAAGGTGTCGAAGGTGTCCGTCTCCCGCTCTGCCGCTCCGCCGCATTCGGGGCAGTCGACAATTTTCCAGGTCGGATGCCGGTCCAGGGGATTCCCCGGTTTGTCAAAGGTCACATCGTCCGGCAGTTCCACCGGCAGCTGATCGGCCGGGACGTTGACGACACCGCATTTGTCGCAATGAACAACCGGGATCGGGCAGCCCCAGTAGCGTTGCCGGGAAACACCCCAGTCCCGCAACCGGTAATTCGTCTGTTTTTCTCCCTTGCCCATTGCCGACATGCGGTCGGCGATTTCCTCTTTCGCCTGCTCGATATCCAAGCCGTCCAGGAAATCTGAATTGGCCAGCCGTCCCGGTCCCAGATAAGGTTCAGCGCCGATCTCGAATGTTTTCGGATCTTCGTCTCCGGGAATAACAACGGGAATGACATCCAGCTCATATTTGCGCGCGAAATCCAGGTCGCGCTGATCATGGCCCGGGCAACCGAAGATGGCACCGGTTCCGTAATCCATCAGGATGAAGTTGGCGACATAAACCGGCAGCTTCTTGCCGGCAACGAACGGGTGTTGCGCCACGATGCCGGTATCGACACCCTTCTTTTCCGCCCGTTCAATGTCTTCCTCACTGGTTCCCACCTGCGCGCACTCGGCGATGAAGTCCTGCAGTTCCGGATTGTTTTCGGCACACGCCGTCGCCAGGGGATGCTGCGGTGAAACAGCGCAGAAGCTTGCGCCGAACAAAGTGTCCGGCCGCGTCGAGTACACTTCCAGCTCGGTCTGATTCGACGGGCAGTTATCACCGGACAGGTCAAAACTCATCAGCAGGCCATGGGATTTGCCGATCCAGTTGCGCTGCATGATACGAACTTTTTCCGGCCACCGATCCAGTGTGTCCAGGGCTTCCAGCAAATCATCGGAGAAGGCGGTGATCCGCAAAAACCACTGGGTCAGTTCCTTCTGTTCCACGGTTGCGCCCGAGCGCCAGCCGCGGCCGTCAATGACCTGTTCGTTGGCCAGCACCGTCATGTCCACCGGATCCCAGTTGACCCGGCTCTTCTTCCGGTAGATCAGGTCCTTGTCCAGGAAGTCGAGGAACAGGCGCTGCTGCTGCTCGTAATATTCCCGGTCGCAGGTCGCGAACTCCCGGTCCCAGTCCAGGGACAGTCCCATGGATTTGAGCTGGCTGCGCATGACATCGATGTTTTCATAAGTCCAGCCGGCCGGATGCACGCCCCGTTCCATGGCCGCATTTTCCGCCGGCATGCCGAAAGCGTCCCAACCCATGGGATGCAGAACGTTGAAGCCGTTGGCGCGCTTGTACCGGGCGACCACATCGCCCATGGTGTAGTTGCGCACATGCCCCATGTGAATGCGCCCCGAAGGATAGGGAAACATTTCCAGCACATAATATTTGGGCAGGGAGGTATCGTTTTCGACGCTGAAAATATTTTCGTCGGCCCAGACACTCTGCCAGTGGGGTTCGCTTTCGGCGGCGTTGTAACGTTCGATTGCCATTTGATCGGGTTCTCGCAATTTCTGAAATCAATGACCTTTGGGCGGGTAAGAGCCCTATATTCTCCAAGCGGTCAAGTCAAATGCGCGAATCCGGCAACACCGGAACGGTTCGATCTTTCGGGAATGTCCTGTCGATGGCAGGATAAAAGCAAGGAGAATGAGAAATTCCCTGTTTGGAACCCGCCGCAACTGGGTTATAAATTGGCTGAATTTGAGAGGATATAATCCTTTAATTCGGAAACTTCGTCACTGAAATGACCAGCAATTCCACACAGGATCCCGCAGCCCGGTCTCCGGCCGAACGTCTCACTGCTGTGGAGAACAACATCGCCGCGGCCCTCGACGATACCGGGCGCTCCCGGGATGAGCTTACCCTTATCGCCGTCAGCAAAACCCAGCCGGCGGAGAACATCGTTCCCGTCATTGAGGCCGGGCAAAAAATATTCGGAGAGAACAGGGTGCAGGAAGCCCAGGGCAAGTGGCCGCAACTGCGGGAGCGTTATTCCGATCTCGAACTCCATCTTATCGGCGGTCTGCAAACCAACAAGGTCCGTGACACACTGCAGCTCTTCGATGTTATCCACACCGTTGACCGACCAAAACTCGCGCGCGCCATCGGCAATGAGCTGGCCAGGTCGGATAGGCAGCCTCAATTGTTTGTCCAGGTCAACACCGGGGAGGAACCGCAGAAATCCGGTGTCGACCCCCGGGAAGCGGATGAATTCCTGAAACAATGCCGGGAAACCTATGAACTGCCCATCGCCGGCCTGATGTGCATTCCGCCCTTTGAAGACGAACCTTCCCTGCATTTCGCTCTTTTGCGCAAAATTGCCCAACGCAACGGCATTTCCGGGCTGAGCATGGGCATGAGTGCGGACTATGACGTTGCGGTCCAGTTCGGCGCCACTCATATTCGGGTCGGCACGGCGATTTTCGGGCCTCGTAATCCGCCACCCGCCGGTTAGCGGCAAAGCTGAGTTATCCACAAACTTCCGGCCTGTTTCCCAGCAGTCTTCCACAGGCTTGAATCCCCCAAGTCTGGAATAGATTTCACGAACTATGTCACACTCGTCCAGGTGATTCGTTTACCTGTTTGCGTTGACCGGATACACACTGTGAGGGCGAGAGGCAAGGGGGCGAAATGGCACGATCAGCGGAGTACAAGAAATACACTGTCAATTTGTGGCTGACGGATCTGAACAATGTCGAAATCGGCATTTATCAGCAAAGCCGCCATCGCGCCAAATCCCGGCAATTCACTAAGGACATGGATGTCATCGGTGAAGTTGTCGAGAATGGCGAACGCACCGGACTACTCGCTTATCGCAAGTCCATCTGGAAGAAGAATTCCGGCATGGAACGCCGCCTGGTTATCAAGCTGTTTTCAGCGAGCATGAACTGGAAAGGCACCCTGGATCTGATGATGGGCCGCAGCCTGCAGCTCACCCACGGGGCCAACGGGTTCCCGGTAACGGCCTTCGGAATCAATCTCGCCAACCATCAGCAGATGATCAACCTCGAACGCTCGGCATATAAATGGATCGGCTTTCCGGAGAAGTTTTCCTTCTTTGTCCTGCGAGACGACAAGCCCTATTTCTATCGCATCCGCCATGACTGGATCAGCATTGGCGGCGACTATTCCGTCTTTGATCAGAACAACAAGAAAATCGGCTGGCTCGACGGCAAGGTGATCGATCTCGGTGGCAAATGGAAAGTCAAGCTTCTCGCAGAACATGCGGACGGCCAGCTCAATGCAATCTTGCAGTTGTTCTGCGCCATGCTGAAATACAACGAGTCCTGTCGCGATCACATCAACTCCCTGGCAAAAAATATGACCAGGGGAGAGCTGTCGCCGGAACTCGGGCATCACGAAAGCGATCTCTATCTCAATCCGCGCCGCATTCGCTGATCAATAGAATTCGCTGTTTGTCAATCCAGCCGCACGCGCACCATCCGAACCAACGCTGTCAGGCAATGACCAGGCGTTGGTCGGGTTTTATCCAGCACAGCAATTTCTCGAGATCCCGTTGGGCAAGGGCAATACATCCCGCCGTCGGTGTGTAGTTCTCGCGCGCAAGGTGCATGAAGACAGCGCTGCCGCGATTCTGAATACGCGGGCGGCGGTTATGACTCAGAATCACGATTATGTCGTAGATATGATCCCGGCGCCACAGATGTTCCGCCGACGTCCTGTAGGGCAGGGGAACCTTGCGGTTGTAGTTGCGATCACCAGCCGCGTCACACCAGCCATCATCGGTCGCGATCGGTGAAATTTTCAGCCGTGATACCGGCCGGTTCACACGGTCGGACCGGTACAGAATTTCCTGCATCTGCCAGATTCCCCGCGGTGTTGCACCGTCCCCTTCAAACTTGTTGACGGAAATCCCGCCACGGCCGAGGGCGCAGCGCAATGTTGCCTGCGGCAAGTGTAAAAGGCCCTTTGTCCGATCCGTCGGACTTCTGTTAACGCTAATAAACACTCGCTCACATCCATTTGACCCAACGTGAAGAATTCCGGCCAACTTAATCGCACTATGGGTTATTGCAGAAGTGCATTAATCTGCGTACATACAATATACGTATTTAATCTCTGGGAACGAAAAAATGAGCTCGGCACGTCGACTATTGGTCATCGATGATGACGAAGATTTGCGGGAATCTATCGCAGAACAACTGTCTCTGCACGAGGAATTCGAAGTCAATTCCGTTGATAACGCGGCTGACGGCATCCGTTTCGCTAAATCGGAGCATCTGGATCTGATCATCCTGGATGTCGGTCTTCCTGATATGGATGGACGCGAAGCCTGCAAAATCCTGCGCAAAAACGGGTTGAAGAGCCCGATCATCATGCTCACGGCCCAGGATTCGGATTCGGACATGATTCTCGGCCTGGAGTCCGGCGCCAATGACTATGTGACCAAGCCGTTTCGTTTTGCCGTCCTGCTGGCCCGCGTTCGCGCCCAGCTGCGTCAGCATGAACAGAGCGAAGATGCCGTATTCACCATCGGACCCTATTCTTTCAAACCGGCGGCGAAAATGCTGCTGGACGATGACGGTTCCAAGGTGCGGCTGACGGAGAAAGAAACCTCAATCCTGAAATATCTCTACCGGGCCGGTGAAAAGGTCGTCACTCGGGATGTCCTGCTGCACGAGGTCTGGGGATATAATGCCGGTGTCACGACCCACACCCTGGAAACCCATATTTACCGGCTCAGGCAGAAAATCGAAAAAGATCCCTCCAATGCGGAGCTTCTGATCACCGAAACCGGAGGCTACAAGCTCGTCCCCTGATCCAGGACTCGCGACAGGCTGGCCCGGTAACCGAATTCCACATCTGGGCCGGCGGCTGTGAACTTTGTGTGGAAAGACTCTGGAAAATTCAGCGAATTGGCGTACAATGGCGGTTCATGGGTTGATGTGCCGGCGTAACCACGAATGTCGATTTCAAGGAGCCGAGGAGCACGCCGATGCAACGCGACGCCATCGTGACGGTGTTGAAGAACAACCCCTTCTTTTCGCATTTCTCGTCCGCCCACCTCGATGCCTTTCTTGGCTGCGGCGAACGCGCGATCTTTCAGAAAGATCACAAGCTCATTGAACAGAACAGGCCCGGAGATCGTGCTTACCTCATCGTCTCCGGCCGCGCGCGCTGCGAGTCCGGGTTGTTCCCCGGCAATGATCCCATGCTCGGTCCCGGCGATTTTATCGGCCTGCTGGTGATGCTGATCGAAACGGAATACCGGGCGACGATCATCTGCACAGGCGAGGTACGCGCTTTTGAATTCCGCCGCTCTGTCGTCCAGGATCT
>JBPCWG010000075.1:0-3395 GCA_051009705.1 Methyloligellaceae bacterium
GAGCGGCATTTTGCATAGAAACAATCTCCGTCGCACCTGAATTTCAATGAGAGATCGCGACTGAGGCATTATCGGGTGTGCAGATTAACGATTCATTAACTACGATTTCTTAATTCGAAAAATCGTCAGCCTCGGCCTTTAGAAAATTCTTTGGTCCTCAAACAGTTTACTCAATGCAGCCCTGTCGACCTGGCCACCGGAGCATCGCGGCACCTGCTTCACGGCAAAAATGTCGTTGGGGAGTTTCAGGGCTGAGACATCCCGAGCGTACATAAAGTTGATAAACTCATCTATTCTTGGCTGGCAACCTTCTGCCGGGACATAGGCGGCGTAGAGTTTTTGCCCGAAAACCGGGTCGATCCGGGAAAATACCGCAATATCTGCAAAGCCGGGATAGGATTGATACAGGCTGTCGAGTTCATCGGCTTCAAAAAACACGCTCCCGGTGACCATGACATCGTCGGGAGAAAGAAATGAAATCTCATGGTCTGAATATTCGGACGGTACACAGGTGAGGTCTGTATCGGTCCAGGGAAATGTCGCATCCTCGTCCCGGTTGTTAACTTCTGCAACAGCGGCGATACGCGTAAGGCCAACACTTTCACCGCGGACAATTGGTTGTCCCTTGAGATTGGCCTCTGAAGATTGATGGCTTTGGCGGTAACGCCCCTTCAGCCGGCATTCAAATAGGGAAGACCCCACAGATTTTATCGGATTAAACAGAATTGGACCGAGCACGTCTCCGGGAGGTTCGCCAGAACCGGTTTCCTTACGACAATTGCGACAGATGGGAAGCGCCCACTCGTTAAGATTGAGGATGTTGAACTGTTCCATCCCCGACACGATTGGAATGTTGGCTGATGCTTCGATCTGATGTGGATGATACAGGAAACCCAGCTTGCGTAGATGTTTCAGTTCGCGTCCTTGTCCATACCGCTTCAGGAGATTTTCTCCCAGATGCGGGGGAAGGCTTGTGTAGCTGATTTTTTGTTCCCCAAGGTTGGCAACAAAATCATCGAGGTCAAAGGGATGATGCAAATGCAGGGTTGCGCCACTTGCGAGCCAAGGAAACAGCATCCCTCCGAACCCTGACAGGCCAGACAGGGGGAAACAGCTGAGGAGTGCATCCTGAGGTCCGAGATCGAGAATATCCCTGTGCATTGCTGCTGTTGCCATGAGTTGCGAAATGCCATGGAAAACTGGCTGCCCTTTGGACCCCGCAAAAATGATGTGCCCAAATTCTGGAATGTCATCGGACAAGTCCTCCGCATGCATTGCGTTGGCTGGGTATGCTCCATCCAAGACAGGTTCCAGGGGACTGATGCCGTCCGCGAGCTCTTCTCCCAGTCCGAAAATGAACCGGATACTCATATGATCGACGGCGAGTTGACAAAGGCGGTGAGAATGATTTTGTAAATGAGTCTTCCCCAGCGTCAAAAGTGCCTGAGGTTGCAGCGTCGTTATCCAGGGATCAAGGTCCCCATGACGCCACCATAGCGGTACAGGTGCGACATTTAATCCGGCTTTGAGTGCACCCAGAATGATAACAATATTTTCGACAGTGCTGGGGAGTTGACACAGGAGTGTGTCGCCAGATTTTAGGCCCACGGATTTAACATAGTCGGAGATATGGCTGACTTTCACGCATAGGTCAGCAAATGACAATTGGCTGTCACCGATCAGGCCGAATTGACGTCTCTGGATTGGATTGTCTTTGACGATTGGCGTTTCCGCGGCCTTTTCAAAGGCATGTGCAAACAAGCCCATCAGACCGTCTCTGTCACGGTCTCCTCCCGAATGTTCGGCAGGACTTATTTCAACAGATTCAGTTTCGCTCAATCTTTGGCCCCCCAAACAATCTGTGCCCCTTATCGTTCAGGATGCGGGTTCCAACCATCGTGCCATTAGTCAGGTAACGCTTTACTTCTTAGTCGACCACCAGCTGTCGATGCGGAATCCATATATTGAATGGGTCGCAGGTTGGCGCAAATGCCGCCAATAGGCAACCCATTGTTTGGAGAGGTGGAAAAGTGGAATGACATAGAAGCCGGAGCGTAATACCCGGTCCAGTGCCCGTACGGAGGAGACGAATTCCGGGCGTGATCGTGCTGCAAGCAGGGCTTCGATGGACTTATCCACAATAATATCGCGAACACCGGGATAGTTGAATGATCCTTCGCTGGTTGCCGATTTCTGGCTCCAGCGAAAATTCTGCTCATTACCCGGTGATAGCGAGGCGCCCCAGCTGTTTTGAATCATGTCATAGTCAAAAGTTGTTTTACGCTGCTGATACTGGGCTGAATCAACCTGCCGTAAACGGGCATCGATACCAATGGTTTTAAGGTTGCGAGCAAAACTCAGAAGCAACCGTTCCTGGCCGCGATTGGCAATGAGGAGTTCGAATTTAAAAGGTCGGTTATTGCGGCCGTCAACCAGGATGCCGTTCTTGAGAACATAACCAGCCTGTTTCAGCAGTCTGAGAGCGTTGCGGCGGTTCACCCGGTTGCGGCCGGAGCCGTCGGTCACCGGCAGCCTATAGTTTCCCTGCCAGATTTTCGGATCAATATTGTTGAAATAGGGTTTGAGAATTTTTTCTTCGATCGCGTCTACCGGTTTTGCAAAGGAAGAAAGTTCAGAGCGTTCGAAATAGCTGTGGGAGCGTGAATAAAGGCCATGGTAAAAGGTTTTGTTCACCCATTCAAAATCAAACATTTGGGTCAGGGCGCGGCGGACGCGAATGTCGGCAAACTGTGGGCGGCGGGTGTTGAATACGAGCCCTGCCATGCCCGCCGGCGTCTGCAACTTTACTTCCGCACGCTGAACTTTCTTTTCGGTTACGGCTGGAAAATTATAGGCCTCCGCCCATTTCCCGGGGTCGCTCTCCGTGCGTAAATCGATCAATCCTTTCTTAAATGCTTCAAATACAGTGTTGGCGTCACGGAAATAGGTATAGCGGATTTCATCGAAATTATAGCGACCTTTGTTTACCGCAAGATCCATGCCCCAGTATTTTTTGTTGCGTTCATAGGTGAGGCTGGTGCCGGGATCGACATTGGTGACAATGTAAGGCCCGCTTCCCACTGGCGGTTCCAGACTGGTCTGGTCGAACTTCTGGTTGGTGAAAATATGTTTTGGCAGAATGGGCATAAGACCCATGATCAGAGGCATCTCCCGGTCACCGTCGTCAACAAATGTGAAGCGGACACTATCCGCGCCAATTATTTCCGCACGCTCAACCTTCGAATAATAAAAACGGTGATTGGGGCGTCCCTGGTCCCGCAGCAGTTCCTGAGAGAAAATTACATCTTCAGGTGTAACTTGCTTACCATCCGAAAATTTTGCTTGTCCGCGCAGTTTGAACTGCACCCATCGACGGTCCTCCGGCGTTTCGATGG
>JBPCWG010000076.1:0-5181 GCA_051009705.1 Methyloligellaceae bacterium
TCGTAGCTGGGGCCAATTGGGATGACCAGGAACGGATCATATTCAATTCATCGCAATTCAATTATAATTTCCGAATATAAGATCACACTAAGTCACCTGATGTGGCCAATATACCATTGATATCATATGTATTAATACATATAATATTTCTTATATATTTATTTTAATATAATAAAAATGGATATTATACTAATTTATTTGCATAATTATTGGATAATGAAAATATTATTACTTTGTTTTTCCAGAATATCTGAATGCGAATATTGGTTTAGTGTGTGTCTTATGATGTACCGCGTCCGTCGAGTTTTTTCCCAGACAATTCCATTCTTTGTCTGTCCATTGCCGAGCAAGGGGCCAACGGCCCGAACCTTCCAAATTTCATCTGCATTTTTGGGATTGGCCGTTTTGTTGTGCCAATTATTTCTATTCTCGGAACTCGTCTTGGCACAATCCGCCGGGACGAATGGATATAACACCGAATGGACAATCGAAAGCGGTCGGATTGAAGCAGATCAACAGCTGGGAGTAAACGGTTTGGGCATCGTGGAAGTGGGAGGAACCATCCGGACGAACAACCAACCAGCTATTACGATCAATGCTCCGGCGGCTTCGGCGCACCTGTTCAATCACGGAGAAATCATCGGACAATCAGCATCAATACATTCTGCTATCGAAATTCTCGACGGCGATTTCATAACCATCGAAAATACGGGTTCAATCTATTCTGATGATCATGTTCTTACATCCCATTCTCAAGGGATCATCAAAATTGACAATACCGGTCAAATACAAGGAGAGGATAAAGGCATTTTTCACACAACAGGTTCTTTGACGGGTGAAAATCATAATCTCATCAGCACCGATAGTATTTCGATCGAGGCGACTGACATTATCAATTTCCGAAATACCGGCAGCATTTCTTCAGATTGGTCAGCCGCTATCCATGCAACAAATATTGTGAACTTCCACAACGCAGGGAAAATCGCAGGCACCATTGCGGCCGTCTCGGCTAGGGAGCATGTCGAATTCTACAATTCCGGCATAGTCTCTGCTAGTACCATTGTTGCTGGGCGTAGAGCACTCAGAATGGGTTGGGGCGTCCTCGACAATGACGGGTTAATCGAAGCTCCGACTGGCGTAGAAGTAATAACAAGTAACTATGATCTCGTCTTCACATCACTTCAAACCACAATTAGAAATGGAGGCATAATACGATCACTGGATGGGCCGGAAGGCTTTGCAATCAATTTTCGCAATCCTGAGGGTCGCGATAATCTCATTCTTGACGAGGGAAATCTGATAATTGGTCGTATCATGTTTTGGGAAGGATTAGAAGAAAATGATGCCCTGACTGTCGGCAAGGGACTCAATTTGAACTATAGCTTCGACAAGACACCCGAAGTTTTGCAGATCGCCGGAGGCATATATGACCAGCACTCCGACGCTGACAATTCGGCTACGATTGCGACAGTGGACAAGACCGCCTTTACACAGATTGACGAAACCCTGGCAGAACTCATCAGTGGCATAAGCCGTGTCATTAGTCAGCGGTCGTCAGGTTCAAGATCATCAACGCGCCAACGTGCCACGTTGCAACCGGAGGACCTCGCTGAACGCGCGCAGGAAATTAGCAGGAAGAAAAAGCCCAATGATCTCGACATCCCGGACGGGGATATGGGAGAGATCTCATTTGTTCTGCAGGAAGAATCTGCTCTGCGAGAAAAATCCAGTACCGCATTGTGGACTCACGGCTTCGCCACCCGCCGCGGCACCGATGCCAGCGCATCGACCAGGCCCGCGGACCTGAAGGTTTCCGGTCTTGTTGCAGGTATTGATACGGTGGTGAACGCCAACTTCACCCTCGGCGCATTCCTCGGATCCGGCAAAGCCAAACTAAAGGTCACGGGTCGCGACGGATATTCGATCAACTCGCTGCAAACCGACGAAGTGATAACCGTACCGGAAACACATGAATATGTGGACACCGATACGATTGTCGCCGGAGCCTTTGGCCGCTTTGCACAGGGCAAAACCGCTATCGACTTGAGCCTGACACTCGGCTGGACCGACACGACCCACGAGCGAGTCATCCTCGACAACACATTGGCCAGCGGTTATGAAAATATTACAGGGACCTATGACGGCTGGTTTATTGCCCCGGAAATCGGCGTGACCCGGACCCTGAACGAACTTGGTCTTGAAGTCAGTCTCCGGGGACGCTATGCCGCCCAGTTCCTCGATGCCTATTCCGAAAACGGCGAGAACGGAATCGCCGTAAGTAAACGTGACATCCACATGTTGCAAGCCCGGGCTGAACTGGCACGGCCAATTTCGATTTCCCACAATATAGTCGAGGAATTTTCCGTCACTCCCTATGCCGGGGCCGAGGTCCGCCACCTTCTCGACGGTGACGCGATCAAGCTCGACCTTCTCGGCAACGGCATGAGCTCCTATACACTCGGCCAGGAAGAAACCGAGCTCACCGGCTTTGCCGGACTGCGCCTCAGCGCCCGGGTCTCGGACGCCTTCTTCCTCAAAGCGAACATCGAAGGCCGCCTCTCCGATACTGAAACCGAAACCCTCACCGGCGCCGTCGGCGGGATCTGGAAGTTCTGAGACCACATCGCCAACAGATGAAAATACCACCGTCACCAAGATTGCAAATCGGCGGTCCGGGATTGTGACTATTCGTGATAATTGAATTGCGTTTTGGATTCCGTGCCTTGTCCGGAAATGCCCGTCCTAATATTCCGCATTCGTGGCCGCGCAAAGAAATTTCATCAGCGGCGCTGCGGTTTTAAAGGTGGCGATGGTCTCTTTGACAAAATCCTCTTTTCCCGCCTCCGTGTTGGAAAAAGAACGCATCAGGAAATAGGATTTGCGCTTGATATCCTCAATGTTCGGATCATCCGCGGAAAAACCCCCTGGCGGTCGCGTCAACCCGTCGCCGTGAAGCGATTTGAACGTCTCTCCGATTTTCTTGTTGCCGACAATGCGCTGCCACTGCTTCCCCTCTTTGGCTATCTTCTCGCGAATTGCCCTCAGCTTGTCGGACGGGGGCATCCAGATGCCGCCACCAGCCATAATTTTCCCGGCTTCCAGGTGGACGTAAAACCCGGGCGCATGGGCATCCTTACCCAGCGCATGGCGAAACTGGCAGGCCGCATGTTCCTTGTAAGGCCGCTTGTCCTTGGAAAACCGCACGTCACGATAAATGCGGAACATGGACCCGCCCTGTTTTTTGGGATTGGCAACAAAGTGCGGCGACACTTTCCTGAGAGGCGCCTGTATCGCCTCAATATAGGCCATGATCGGGGTCACGACCTCATCCTCGTACCGCTGCTTGTTCTTGTTGAACCATTCTCGGTTGTTGTTTTTCTTCAAGTCTGAAAAAAACTTAAAAAACTTTCGATCAAATCCTGAAAATGTCATCGTCGACGGCTTCCCTCCTGCTGAGTTGGCATAAAATATTTATTTTTAATCGTAAGCATGGCATGCGCTCGAAGCTCCAGTGTCGTCCCACCGGCATCGCATATTGTCAACCAACTGAACTCAGGAATGCAGGTTTTTAAGCGCAGCCAGCAGTTCATCATAGTGAGATATTACGATATCGGGCGAATAGTGTTGAATCGGCCTGGGCGTATATCCGAAATCAACGGCAACAACCGGAACATTCGCCGCCTGAGCCGTTTTGATATCCGTCTCACTATCGCCAATCATCACCGCACGGGAGAGTTTGCCACCGGCGCGCGCGACCGTCTCAACAAGATGACTCGGATCGGGCTTGCGGACGGTCAGCGTATCGGACCCGAGGATCGCCTCAAAATAAGGAGACATGTTGAGTTGATCCAGGAGATCGACGGCAAAGGCTTCCTGCTTGTTGGTACACACACCCATCACTGCCCCGTGGGATTGCAGATTGTCGAGACAGGTCCGGACGCCGTCATAAACCGAGCTCTCGACACAGATATTCTCCCTGTAATAGTCGAGAAAATCCGCAAGCATTGCGTCAACCTCTGCCTGATCCCGGATTTCCGCCCGCTTTTCCAATGCGATTTCGATCATCCGCCGGGCGCCAAAGCCGATATAGCCAAAGACGTCCTTATACTCAGCTGGTTCTATCCGCCGCTTGTTGAGTGCGTGGTTGAGGCTCAAAAACAGATCCGGTGCCGTATCCACGAGGGTTCCGTCGAGATCAAATATCACTGTCAATTCATCCGGTAGATCTGCCATAAATCGTGTTCCGTTTCTCTCGTTGGTACCCGCCGGACAACATCACTATGCTGAACTGCAATGGTCTGAAATGCGCCGCTACAGCTGTCAAAAATCGCTTATCTTCGCATTTTTTCCGCTCTTGCTCTCTAACGAAATCGGCTGCGAAACGGCTTACGAAATCGTTTGCATAAATGATTTGTATATAGGAGAACATTTGTGTCATCTTTGTAATCAAATGGTTTGTAATGAACAGGCGCGTCGGGGTCAATTTTACCGCAAACGAAAACCCGAACCTGCAATTCGCAAAGCAGCATTGATAATTGGACTTGGCTCGGACTGCGGGCCGGGATTTATGTCATGGAGGATGTAATCTGATGGATCAGCGGATTCCGAGTTTAATTCGAGAAAAATGTTATGTCGACGGCCAGTGGATCGGCGAAGCGAGCCTGGACGTAATCAATCCTTCCAACGGTGAAGTCGTCGGTCGGGTACCGAATTTCGGCGCAGAGGAGACCCGCCAGGCCGTTGAAGCAGCCGACAAGGCCCTGAAACCCTGGGGGGCTCTACTTGCAAAAGAGCGTTCGAAAATTTTACGCCGTTGGTTCGACCTGCAAATGGAGCATAAGGAAGAACTGGCCCTGCTGATGACCATGGAACAGGGCAAACCGTTGATCGAATCCCGCGGTGAAGTGGAATATGCCGCGTCATTCACGGAATTCTACGCCGAAGAAGCCAAACGCATTTACGGGGAGACCATCCCCTCACACCGGGCCGACAGCCGTATCGTCGTGATCAAACAGCCTCTCGGGGTTATCGCCGCGATCACCCCGTGGAATTTTCCGGCGGCAATGATTACCCGCAAAGTCGCACCGGCGCTGGCCGCCGGATGTACAGCGGTCTGCAAACCCGCATCCATGACCCCGTTCACGGCGCTGGCTCTGGCCGAACTCGGCCATCAAGCTGGTA
>JBPCWG010000077.1:0-3728 GCA_051009705.1 Methyloligellaceae bacterium
ATGATGATGCCCGCGACCTCATATTCCCGGATCAGGTCCAGCAGGATCGCGACATCGTCCTTGAACTTTTTCCGCCGGATGGTTTCCACCGGCGTGGCGATGGATCGGGTGAGATCTGAAACCGCGATGCCAATGGTCTTACTGCCTAGATCAAGACCAAAAAGCCGCTGATTGGGTTCAAGTGATTGTGCAAATTCTTCGAGGGGGAGGGTTGGGTCTTGGGCCATGTAAATAATTATTCCGGAGTTGGGACTTCAGTTCCGTATCAGCCGTTTATGAACGTCTTCTGCGAGCGCCAGGGATGCCGTTAGCCCGGGGGATTCAATGCCGAACAGATTGATCAAACCGGGTATCTTGTGATCGTCGGGATCGCGGATGATGAAGTCCTGGGGGGCATCCCCGGGCATTTCAACCTTCGGCCGGATACCGGCATAATCCGGAGACAGGGAATCATCCGGCAGATTAGGCCAGTAAGTTCGTATAGCCGCATAGAAAATATCCGCCCGCCTTGGATCGACCGTGTAGTCGATTTCGTCTATCGCCTCGATATCGGGACCGAACTTGGCCCCGCCCCCGAGGTCTATGGTTATATGGGTCCCGAGTCCGCCCTTGGGCGGAATGGGATAGATGAGCCGCGAAAAAGGCGATTGCCGGTTAAGCCGGAAATAATTGCCCTTGGTCATATAAAACGGAGGGATGCTCTCCTCGGGGAGGCCTTCGATACGCCGCGCGATATTTACCGCATAGAGCCCGGCCGCGTTGATCACGTAACGCGACGACAGGTGAATCGGCTGGTCTGAATTGGCCTCCCGGACCGTAACTTCAAACCTGCCATCGGATATTTGCAGATTGCTGACCCGGCTGTGAAAGGCGATGACGCCGCCCGCGTCTTCGAAATCCCCCTGCAGGGCCAGCATATAGCTATGGCTGTCGACAATGCCCGTTGAAGGGGAGTGGAGGGCGGCGACACAGTTGAGCTCCGGCTCCAGGGCGATCGCTTCTTCGCGTGTCAGCCAGACGATATCAGATACACCATTTGTCTGCGCTGCGGACTGGATCTCCCGGAGGCGTTCAAGTTCGTTCTCCGTGGTCGCAACAACAAGTTTTCCGCAACGATTGTAGCTAACCCCATGGTCCTGGCAGAACCGGTACAACATGTGACGTCCCTGTACGCACATCCGCGCTTTCAGAGAGCCCTCGGGATAATATATACCGGCATGAATGACTTCCGAGTTTCGCGAGCTGGTTTCCGTGCCGATGGCATCGGCCGCTTCGAGCACGATGGTCTCGACGCCCGACAGCGCCAGATGCCGGGCCACGGCCAGTCCAACGACACCGGCGCCAATCACCACACATTCTATTTCATCCGACACAGGAAATTTTTGTCCTTCCGCCAATCATATCTAGTTCAATGCTTCGGAGAATGGTAAACCTTTATCAAAGCAGATTATATTTATGTTTCAGCGGAGTTTAACACAATGAAAATCACATGGTTTGGACATTCTTGTTTTCGTATCGAATGCGGGTCTAACGTGATCATGGTTGATCCCTTTTTGTCCGGCAATCCCACCTATGAAGGCACGGTCGAAGCAGCCACGGAGGGTGTAACCCATGTGATCCTGACCCACGGTCACGACGATCACATTGGCGATACGGTCGAAATCTGCAAATCGTCCGGGGCTTCGTTGATCGCAAATTTTGAAATCTGTATGTACTTGAATGGCAAGGGTGTTGAGAATATCGATCCCGGAAATCACGGCGGAGCCTTTGATCGCGGAGATTTTATCGCGACATTTGTGCCGGCCTGGCACTCTTCCGGCACGTTTGTTGATGGAATTCCGGTTTATCTCGGCAACGCGGCCGGTGTTGTCATTAAAGACAAACAGGGCGGAAAGTCGGTCTATCACATGGGCGATACGGATATTTTCGGCGATATGGCACTCATCAACGAGTTGCATGCGCCGGAAATAGGCATTGTTCCAATAGGTGACCGCTTCACTATGGGGGCAAATCGAGCCGCCCTGGCGTGCCAGAAATATTTTAACTTTTCCGCCATAATCCCCTGCCACTACGCCACTTTCGATTTGCTGGATCAGAGCCCTGACCAGTTCGTGGCCGAAATGTCCGGTCATAATGTTGTTGTACCCAAGGTGGGCGAAGCACACGATTTTTAGCCGGTACAGGACAGGCCTGACAAACATTCGGGCAATCTTCATATTGCACCCGCGTGAAAGCGGAGGTAGAAAGATGACATTGTCCGCAAGCACCTGAAAAAGGGGCTGAGGGGACGTGGTTTCCATCCAATAGGATTTGTCATGAAGGTTGATGAAGCGACAGTGCGCCATATTGCGCAGCTTGCCCGGCTCAAGGTTACGGATTCCGAAATGCTGAAACTGAGCGGCGAACTCACCAATATTCTGCGGTGGGTCGAACAGTTGAACGAAGTCGATACCGACAAGATAGATGCCGGGCAGACGGTTGTCGAAAATGCGATGACGTGGCGCTCGGACGAGGTCAATGACGGGGGCTATCCGGAGGATATCGTTCGCAACGCACCGGAACATCGTGATCACTATTTTGTCGTTCCGAAAGTGGTGGAATAAGTCTGATGACCGATCTGACCTCGCTCAGTCTCGCTGACGCCCGGGATAAGCTCAGGAATGGCGACATAAGCGCCAGGGAGCTCACGCAAGCCCATCTCGAAGCCATCGATCAGTCCAACGATGCGCTGAATGCCTATGTGCACATCCCCCGGGATCATGCCTTGAAAATGGCCGGGGAAAGCGATGCGCGTCTGCAGAAAGGCGAGGGGAAATCCCTGGACGGTGTACCGCTTGGGATCAAGGATCTTTTCTGTACGGACGGTATTCCGACGACGGCCTGTTCGAAGATCCTGGAAAGTTTCGTGCCGGTCTATGAATCGACTGTGACGCAGAATTTGTGGGATGATGGTGCCGTGCTGCTGGGCAAGCTCAACAATGATGAATTTGCCATGGGGTCCTCCAATGAAACGAGTTTATATGGCCCCTGCGTTAATCCCTGGCGCCGCCGGGGGGACGATACGAATCTGGTTCCCGGTGGATCATCCGGCGGGGCTGCTTCCGCCGTCGCCGCGAATTTGTGCCTCGGCGCCATTGGAACCGACACCGGCGGATCGATCCGGCAACCCGCCGCTTTCACCGGTACTGTCGGCATAAAACCGACTTATGGACGCTGTTCGCGCTGGGGGACGGTGGCATTCGCATCATCCCTCGACCAGGCCGGTCCAATTACCAGGACCGTGCGCGACAGTGCCTTGCTCCTGAATTCAATTTCCGGACATGATCCCAAAGATACGACCAGCGTAGACAGACCGGTTCCCGATTTCGAAGCGGCGATGGAAGAAAAAGTCGCCGGCCTTAAAGTGGGTATCCCGGAGGAATACCGGGTTGAGGGTATGCCCGATGGAATCGAAGATCTCTGGCAGCAGGGCATCGACTGGTTCAAATCCGCAGGCGCGGAGATTGAGACCGTCAGCCTGCCGCACACCAAATATGCATTGCCTGCCTATTACATCATCGCTCCCGCGGAAGCTTCCTCAAACCTGGCCCGGTATGACGGTGTGCGATATGGCATCCGGGAACACCGGGACGATATCATCGAGATGTATGAAGCCACCCGTGCCACCGGCTTTGGTGCCGAGGTTAAGCGTCGGGTCCTCATCGGCACCTATGTGCTGTCGGCCGGTT
>JBPCWG010000078.1:0-4781 GCA_051009705.1 Methyloligellaceae bacterium
TTCCAGCTGTCTCCCCACATTGATTTCCGAAACCAGCACGCCACGACGTGGAAGAATGACCACGAGTCCTTCGGATGCCAGTTTCTGCAGGGCTTCGCGCACGGGTGTTCGACCAATGTTCAGGCGATTGGCGATGTCGATTTCCGACAGTACTTCACCGGGCTCCAATTGAACGGTGCATATCCATTCTTCAAGCTGTGCGTAAGCAAGTTCCGGCAGAGTTGCAGGTGTTGAAGATTTGTCCAACCCCTGGGAAGATTGTTTTGTGACTTCGGAGCGTTGCTCATTTTTTCGCAGGACGTTCATAGATAATCCTCTTCCTTCCCTCACTTCGATATTCGAATCTATAGTCGTTGTTCACGCCATACAAAAAATATCTGCATGATATTTCCAAAAATTTGGTAAACTTCATTTTGATATATCAAAAAAATATTTTTAATTGTATAGACAAATTCGGGAAGTTGTACAGTACAAAAAGTCTATATCCTGAAATTTTTGATTATCTTTAGAATTCCGGTGTTTTTTGGAGGGTATGAAGTCTGGAATTGAAGATTTTGAGCAATTAAAAGATCATAAAGTTAATCATTTTTATATATGTACAGCTCCATGCAAGTTTGTTATAAAGCCATGCAAATTACCTATGAAGTAATTTGAAGAACGCGAGTGCTAGGGACAGCGTTCCAAGTTTCCAAAACAGTTCACGAGACGAATGTTTCGTGGGCAATAAGTAATGTTTTGCTTCGTTTTGTTGCCTGGGAATAGCTGAATCTGGATCGCAATACCGAGGGGCGGTTCAAAAATGCAGGTGGGAGCTTGAACGAGAGCGAAGACGGGGATAACAGAGCCGATGATTCACCTCTGCATCTGCAAATATCCACACTAATTCGGCAGCGAATAGAAGACGGGTTCTGGCGGGCTAACGACCAGTTGCCGACAATCGCTCAATTGGTGGAAGAGTTCAAAGTGGCACGCGCGACCGTCCGACAGGCCTTGGGTGTTTTGGAAAGTGACGGCTTGATTGTCAGGTACAGAGGTCGGGGGACATATGTCCAGGAACAGCCGGAAACGCCCAACGTTATAATATCGATTTCGGTGGATCGTGATAAATTCGTCGGCGATATCGAAGGTGATCAACCACTGCTGATCGAAACAGAATTGGCAAGAAGCCTGCCAAACTTCGTTACAGAGGTTGATCGGCGAGTCGACAAATATCAGTACATTCTCAAATCTCATTCACTGGATGGGAGTATCTATGTTCTGGACGAGACTTATTTGGATGAAACCTTATACCAGAAATCACCATTCAATATTCTACATCATCAAACTATCGAGGTGATTCTCGAAATGGATTATAGCCTGTTTAGTACCTGTAAAAAGAAGTTTGGGGTTGAGCTTCCGAATTCTGATACGGCAGGTCATTTGAATGTCTCGAGAAGCTCACCTTGTGCCGTTCTCTTTACAATTCTTCGCAGCCCTGAGGACAAAGCAATTCTCGTTTCAAAACGCTCTTATCGGGGAGATAAATTTTTAATGAAAATGTTGGTCAGTTAACTCCAGACATTGAAATTTTTTGTCAGTTCGATTTTGAAATTTGAATAAAGACAAAATGACATTTAGCAAATAATTGCATATCTATTTCGCTTTCGGCCGACCTGAATTAGATTTCCGCCTGCAAAATTATCAGGTGTATCCGGGAAAAAGCTCTGACAAAAAAGACTTCTAGTGAACCTGTCTATGTTCAAATTGCCGGTCAATTACGTGCCAGGATAAAAGCAAATAAATGGTTGCCCGGCGAACGGCTCCCAACCCTGGAACAGTTATCGACCCAATTTGGTGTGACACGCGCGACGGTCAGGCAGTCCATGTCGATTCTGGAGCGGGAAGGGTTGGTTCATGTCCAGCGAGGGCGCGGTACATATTTGCGCCAGGAAAAAGTGCCTACAGCGTTGGGTATGAATTTTGATGCGGGTTGGAATGCCGTTATTGATTTTGCAGCCGGTACGAAACACGTTCTACAGGATTCTTCAAACTTAGCGTATTTGCCAAATTCGTTGTCTGGCGGCGTTGCCGCAGACACTTCCTACAGATTTCTCCAATTTTTGAATGTTCAGAATGGGGAATTTGTCATGTGTACTCATGTTTATCTGGAGCAATCTATTTTCAATCATGCCTGTGCGAAATTCGAGCAATGGGAACCGGTATCAGTTCTTCTTCAGCTGTCCAGCGGATATCTGACACGTATGGAGCAATCGATAAGGTGTTCAAAGCCGGATAACAAAATTTCTTCGATATTGATGGTTTCGGCTAGTGAACCGGTAATTACAGTCAGGAGAAGGTTGTTCGATTTGGAAAATAGATTAATTTGTATCGTGTTGCTCTATTTTAAGGCAGAGTTATTCAGGTTCGAAACTTCATTCGAATTCAAGAATTGACTAACTCAGGAGTTCTTGAAAAACACTGATCAAGATTCAGCATTCTCATTCAAGATATTAATCGTTTACGGATTATTTGAATGACGGACGAAGAGTATTGATATTACATAGTCAAAGGTCGAATACGTTTCGGACTACACAGATGAAATTATTATGCTAATCTGTCTTAATCTCTAGCAATAACTGTTAGGAAAGCAGGAGGAAAAATTGAGGAAATTACTGTCAATTGGAGCTGGTCTGGCCTTGGGATTTTCATTGGCCATACCGACTGGTGCAGAAGCACAGACGAAGTTCATTAGTATTGGAACCGGTGGTGTCACCGGTGTTTATTACCCAACAGGCGGTGCTATCTGCCGTCTGGTGAACAAAAACCGCAAAAAGCATGGCATTCGTTGTTCTGCGGAATCCACCGGTGGATCGATTTACAACATTAATACGGTCCGAGCCGGTGAACTGGAGTTTGGTGTTGCTCAGTCAGACTGGCAATATCATGCTTATAATGGGACATCGAAATTCAAGGATGCCGGTGCGTATAAGAAACTCCGTGCCGTATTCTCAGTACACCCGGAACCCGTTACAGTTATCGCCAGTGAAGCCTCGGGCATCAAAAATCTGTCCGACGCTAAAGGCAAGAGACTGAATATCGGTAATCCTGGTTCCGGTACACGAGGTACCTGGGAAGTTCTGGAAAGTGCGCTGGGTTGGAAACGAACGGATCTGAAACTCGCTGCCGAGATGAAATCAGCAGAAACTGGCCAGGCTGTTTGTGATGGCAAGATCGATGCGTATTTCTGGCTGGTCGGTCATCCGTCTGCCTTGACCCAAGAGTCTCTGTCCACTTGTGCTGCTCGACTTGTAAATGTAACAGGTCCTGCAATCGATAAGCTGGTTTCAGACAACTCGTACTATCGAAAAGCTGTCATCCCTGCTGGAATGTATAACAACAAAGAAGACGTCAATACATTCGGTGTTGGCGCGACGTTTGTTTCAAGTTCTGATGTTCCGGAAAAGGTTGTCTATACAGTGGTAAAAGCTGTTTTTGAGAACTTTGACCAGTTCAAAAAACTCCATCCCGCCTTTAACAATCTTGATCCGAAACAAATGATCAAGGATTCGCTTTCTGCACCTCTTCACGCTGGTGCCGCGAAATATTACAAAGAACGCGGTTGGATGTAATCTACCGCAGAATTGAGCCGTTCGGATGAGCGGCTCAATTTTTTTTATTTACTTTTCAAAAATTGGGGCAGGGATAAACCATGGCGGACAAATCTCCAACGGTAGACAATGCTGATGATCTACTTGCCGAAGTAGATACCGGTTCACGAAATCCAGTTGGCTGGCAGAGTAAATTCATCCTAACCGTTGCTTTTGTCTGGGCCTTGTTCCAGCTATACATAGCTTCAAATTTGCCATTCTTTTTTACTGAAATTACAGGCATTTCTTTCGTTGTAACCAATTCAAATGCGCGCCTGATGCATTTGGCATTTGGTCTATTGCTGGCGTCACTTGCCTATCCGCTCCTCAAATCGAGCCCACGGGATCGAATCCCTTGGTATGATTGGGTACTGGCCATCCTGGGTATAATTTCATGCCTATACATAATAGTCCTGCGTGAAGATATAGCCGTTCGCGCCGGCTTGCCAACAACGGGTGATCTCATCATTTCTTCCGTCGGCATGATTATGCTGGCGATTGCCGTGTTCCGCGCACTCGGACTGCCCCTTGTCATCGTTGCCAGTGTATTCGTCTGCTATGTTTTCTTTGGCGACGCGCAATGGTTACCCGAAGTTGTCCAATGGAAAGGGGCATCTTTCGGCAAGGCCATGTGGCACTACTGGATGCAGAACGAAGGTGTCTTTGGCGTTGCCCTGGGTGTTTCAGCAACCCTTATCTTTCTTTTTGTTCTCTTTGGTTCGATCCTGGAAAAGGCCGGAGCCGGGAATTATTTTATCAAAATTGCCTTTGCCCTACTCGGCCATCTTCGTGGCGGACCCGCAAAAGCAGCTGTTGTCGCTTCCGCAATGAGCGGCCTCTATTCAGGTTCTTCAATCGCCAATGTGGTAACAACGGGTACATTTACAATTCCGCTGATGAAAAAGACCGGGTTCTCACCTGAGAAAGCCGGAGCCGTTGAAGTTGCCTCATCAACCAATGGCCAGTTGACCCCGCCGGTGATGGGAGCCGCGGCCTTCCTCATCGCTGAATTTACCGGGATCAGTTATACTGAAATACTCAAACATGCCCTTGTCCCGGCCCTGGTTTCATACATTGCGCTGGTCTATATCGTCCACCTGGAAGCCTTGAAGCTTAACCTCAAAGGGTTACCCAAACCGACTTCAACCCTGACTT